>DAIDIA010000055.1 GCA_027459565.1 Acidimicrobiaceae bacterium
GTCGCCTCGGCCCGCGTGAGAAACCGTCTGTTTCAAGCGTCATAGACTGACGCCCTATGCAGATCGCCCAGTCGGAGCACCATCTCAAGGTCGAGCAGCAGCTCTTCGACGTGCACGCGAATCTTGATGTCAAACGCGCAGAACTCGAGCTCGTCGCCGCGCGCGTCGCAGTCGCACGGTTGTGCGCCACACACGCCAGAGCGCGTGTCGCGCTGGCGGAGACACCGCTTGCCCAACGTGATTTCAGTCAGGCCCGGAGGCGACTCGCGGATCTCGAGCAACGACACGCCGAGACAGCACACGAGGTGGCTAGTCTCGAGAGCGCACAGGACGCGTTGATCGCCAAGCTCGTAGGATAGGACGATTCGCTGCGCACCGGCGAGGCATGTGCGCGACAACCGGCACAGCTGTTCAATCGGCGAGGTCCAGGCAGCGAAGAGGGACCCGAGGGTCACCATGAGACGAAGGAGCGCATCGCGTTGGCACGAACGGTAGTGATTGCTGAGGACGAGGCGATTGTACGGCTCGATCTGCGCGAGATCCTCGAAGAGGAGGGCTATCTCGTTGTCGGGGAGGCCGGACGCGGGGATGAGGCGGTTGCTCTCGAGCGCGAGCACCATCCCGATCTCGTGATTCTCGACATCAAGATGCCCGGTATGGACGGCCTGACCGCGGCCCGGGAGATCTCGACCGACCAACGGACCGCAGTTCTCATCCTCACAGCGTTCAGCCAGCGCGACCTGGTCGACCAGGCACGCGACGCCGGTGCGCTCGCATATCTCGTCAAACCGTTCCAGAAGGAAGAGCTCCTGCCAGCCATCGAGGTCGCGCTCGCGAGATTTCGCGAACTGCGCGCGCTCGCCGAGGAGAACGCGCAGCTCAGCGAGGGGAACCGCTCACTTGAGGCACAACTCGAGACGCGCCGTTGGGTCGATCGCGCGAAGGGCAAGTTGATGGACAGCTTCGGGATGAGCGAGTCGAACGCGTTCACCTTCATTCAACAGCGCGCGATGAATGACCGCATCACGATGAAAGAGGTGGCGCAGTCCATCGTCGCGGGTTCGATCGTCCCCGACTGAGGACCCGTCGGCCAGATCGCGCCACGCCGTGACACATCGCGATGCCGAGCGATCCTTCGCGTTGGTCGAGCGTCAGGGGACCTTCACGAACATGTGGCGGTTGATCTCCTTGCGCAACGAGACGACATCGCCGAGGGATCCGTCCCCTTGCACGCTCGACACGGTCATGGACCCGTCCGTGAGGTGGTCGTGGATGACGATGTCACGACCGGGAATCACGCTGACCGAGTTGAGGAAGGCAAGTGCGGCGCGATCGGATTCGATCTGTTCGGTGATGCGCGCAAGGCGCACGTGCGTACCGTCTGGCACCTCGCTGATCGGGAGCTGATCACCGAGATCGCCCCCCATGCCCGGAATCAGGCTGCCGTGGGGACACGTCGTGGGGTGTCCGAGCATCGCGATGAAGCGGGCCTCGACGTCGTTGGAGATGACGTGCTCCCAACGACCGGCCTCCTCGTGCGCCTTGTGCCAGGGGAGCCCGACGATGTCGACGAGGAAGCGCTCCGCGAGGCGATGCCGGCGCACGACGCTGAGTGCGCGCTCCATGCCCTTGTCCGTGAATGAGACGCCGCGACCCGAGCGGGTGAGGTATCCATCGTCGCAGAGCCGGTGCACCATCTCCGAGACCGCCTGGGCCGAGAATCGGAGCCGCTCGACGAGTCGTGCCTGGATGACGGGAATCCCCTCCTCGGTCAGGCCGTAGATCGCCTCGAGGTACTCCTCGACTGGGGGATGGAAGCCGTCGGACACGACGTCAGTCTACCGGCGGGCTCTTGTCGACTCACCACGTGGTCCGTGTCCGGACCGGGCGCACGACGCCAAGATTGGCCGCCAAATCGCCGTCGTAGCGATTTGGCGCGCTTTAGCATCGACGTGTGGCCACCTTCTTGCTTCTCGACGGACATTCGCTGGCCTACCGCGCGTGGTTCGCGCTGCAGGAGACGAACATGACCACCGCGTCGGGCCAGCAGACCCAGGCGGTCTTCGGCTTTGTCTCGATGCTGACGAAGCTGGTCGATGATTTCCGTCCGGACGGAATGGCGGTGGCGTTCGACCGCAAGGAGCCGACATTTCGCGACGAGATCGTGCCCGATTACAAGGCAGGACGGCCACCGACTCCGGAGCCGCTTGTCGAGCAGTTCGACATCATCCGCAATCTCGTCGGCACGCTCGGTATCCCCGTCGTCGATCGCGCGGGATTCGAGGCCGATGACGTGCTCGGCACGCTCGCAACGGAGATCGCGCGTCGTGGTGACGATGCCATCGTCGTCACCGGCGACCGAGACACCTACCAGCTCGTCCGGGATCCCCACGTCAAGGTGCTCTACAACCGGCGCGGCGTCACCGACTACGTGCTCTATGACGAGGCGGGGATCTTCGAGCGCACCGGGGTGCGACCGGTGGACTATCCACTGTATGCGGCGATGCGCGGCGACAAGTCCGACAACATCATCGGCGTGCCAGGCATCGGAGAGAAGACCGCTGCGCGGCTCATCAATGATTTCGGGGACATCGACGCGATCTACGTGAACATCGATTCGCTGACGCCGAAGCTCCGCGCGACCCTGATCGAATCCGAGGCACAGCTGCGCCGAAACCTCATGTTGACGCCGATCGTCTGCAACGTTCCCCTCGACGTCACCGAGGAGGACCTCTTCCTCGGCGGCGTCGACCGAGAGGCGCTCACGGCGCTTCTTGACCTGCTCGAGCTTCGCACCCTGAAAGAGCGTCTCCTCGGGGTGCTCGATTCGATCGATGCAACCAGGGCCCCGGCAACAGGTCGCGAGCCGAGCGCGAGTACCGTCCGCCCCGTCACCGTGCTCGAGGACGCAGACTCTGTCACGCGCGCGCTCGGGGTCCTCGAAGCGATGACGACCGGTGCCGTTGTCGCGATCGCGGCGAGCTGGCAGGGGGCTCCGGGTCGATCGAACCCCACGGCGATCGCGATCGCGGGGGCCGAGCTCGACCACCTGTTCCTGATAGAGCGGGAGCTGCTGCTCGATTCCGCGGTGATCGCGGCGCTCGCTCGGTTCCTCGGCCAGTCCGGCGATGTCCACCCGCTCTATGGCGCGCGCGTCAAGGAGCTGATGCGCGCCCTTCTCGCTCTCGGCATTGACATCCGCTCGCTCGAGATCGATGTCGCCGTCGCGGCGTACCTGATCGATCCCGCGCTCGGCCAGGAGAGTCTTGAGGGGCTCGCGCATCGCTTCGCGATCGACACCCCACTCCGGCTCGGGGAGTCAGCGACCCAACAGCTTGATTTCGCGCTCGACGCGCGGTCGCCCGAGGATGAGTTCGCGCCGCTCGCGGAGCACCTCGAGGCGATCGGTCTCCTCGGCGCGAAGTTGCGCACGGAGCTCGAGGAGACCGGAGCACTCCCTCTCTGGGAGGAGATCGAGCTTCCGTTGATACGCGTACTCGCGAAGATGGAGTGGGTCGGCATCGCGGTCGACGTGGAGCAGCTCAAGACGATCAATGAGGAGTTGACCGAGGAGTGCCGACGTCTTGAGGAGGAGGTTCATCGGCTCGCGGGCGAGCCGTTCAACCTGAACTCTCCGACACAGCTGCGCGTCGTCCTCTATGACAACCTTGGCCTGCGCCCGGGAAAGAAGACCAAGACGGGATACTCCACGGACGCACAGACCCTTGAGAGGCTGCGCGGACAGCATCCGATCATCGATGCGCTGCTGAGCTATCGGGAGGTCGAGAAACTGCGCTCCACCTACGGCACCGGCCTCCTGTCCGAGGTCGCGCCCGACGGGCGCATCCACGCCTCGTTCCGACAGACCGTTGCGCGCACGGGACGGCTCTCCTCTGACGCACCGAACCTGCACAACATCCCCGTGCGAAGCGACGGTGGCCGCCGCTTTCGCAGGGCCTTCGTTCCAGCGCCAGGGTGCGAGCTGTTGGTCGCGGACTACAACCAGATCGAGCTGCGTGTGATCGCGCACCTCGCGAGGGACCCCGGACTGATCCGGGCCTTCGCGGAGGGCCAGGACATCCACGCCGCCACCGCCTCTGGCATCTTCGGGGTGCCGATCGCAGAGGTCACCCCAGCACAGCGCGCCAAGGCGAAGATGGTCTCCTACGGCCTCGCCTACGGGATGGAGGCCTTCGGACTCGCGAACCGGCTCGGCATCGGCGTCGACGAGGCAGGCGAGATCTTGAATCAGTACTTCATCGCCTTTCCCTCGGTGCGCGCCTACATGGACGCGACGGTGAAAGAGGCCAAACAACGGGGATACACCGAGACCGAGCGCGGCCGGAGGCGGTACCTTCCGGAACTGAACTCGGAGAACTTCCGCGTCCGTCAGGCCGCCGAGCGCCAGGCGATGAACGCCGGCATCCAGGGACTCGCGGCGGACATCTTCAAGGCGGCGCTCGTCAACCTCGACCGGGCGCTCGAGGAGGCTGGGTTCTCGAGCCGCATCGTCTTGCAGGTGCACGACGAGATCCTTGTGGAGGCAACGGCAAAGGAGCATGACGCGGTGCACGCGCTCACGCTCTCGGCGATGAACGACGCCTACCCGCTCATCGTGCCGCTCGAGGTGAACATCGCCTGGGGTTCGAGCTGGGCCGACGCGAAATCCGGCTGATCCGAGGGGTGTAGGATCTTCAAGGTCCATTTCGGCCGCTTTGTGCCCGTTGCGATTCGCAACACATCATCGGCAACAAGCTGTCGTTAAGGGACCCGTCCATATCCGTTGCGACTGGTCTTGTCTTCCCATCACCGGGGAGCGAGACGAGGAGCCCGAGCGTAAGGCCCACTATTTCATGTCTGAAGTCACCTCTCCCTCCCCCTCGCAGTCTGTCGACACGGTCGACTCTGTCACCTTGACGCCGATCTCCGAGATGGGAACCTTCGACGCCGAGGGCGTCTATACCCCCCGCCAGATCGTCGAGGACGATCTCGGCTCGATCTCGTTCGATGATGCGGTCAACCAGACCATCGTGGAGTTCGAAGACGGCGACATTGTCAAGGGAACCGTCGTCAAGGTCGACCGCGACGAGGTCCTCCTTGACATCGGATTCAAGTCCGAGGGCGTGATCCCGGGACGCGAGCTCTCGATCCGTCATGACGTCGATGCACACGAGATCGTCAAGATCGGAGATGTCGTCGAGGCGCTTGTCCTCCAGAAGGAGGACAAGGAGGGCCGGTTGGTGCTCTCGAAAAAGCGCGCGCAGTACGAGCGCGCATGGGGGACCATCGAGAAGACGAAGGAGACCGAGGGCGTCGTGCGCGGTCTTGTCATCGAGGTCGTCAAGGGCGGACTCATAATGGACATCGGCCTGCGCGGATTCCTGCCGGCCTCACTTGTCGAACTCCGCCGCGTGCGTGACCTCGCTCCCTACATCGGCCGCACGCTCGACGCGAAGATCATCGAGCTCGACAAGAACCGCAACAACGTCGTTCTGTCCCGACGGGCCTGGCTCGAGGAGACCCAGAAGGAGCAGCGCGGCGAGTTCCTCGTCAACTTGAAGCCGGGAGAGAACCGCAAGGGCGTCATCTCCTCGGTGGTCAACTTCGGAGCATTCGTCGACCTCGGTGGCATGGATGGGCTCGTTCATGTCTCGGAGCTCTCGTGGAAGCACGTCGACCACCCGTCCTCGGTGGTCTCGGTCGGCGATGAGGTCACGGTGCAGGTGCTTGACGTCGACATGGACAAAGAACGCATCAGCCTCTCGCTCAAGGCGACGCAGTCCGACCCATGGCAGGAGTTCGCCGACGCGCACAAAGAGGGAGAGCTCGTCTACGGGCGCATCACCAAGCTCGTGCCCTTCGGTGCCTTCGTCCAGGTCGGCGACGGCATCGAGGGCCTCGTCCACATCTCGGAGATGGCGACGCACCACGTCGACCTGCCCGAGCAGGTCGTCAGCCCCGGAGAGGAGCTCTGGGTCAAGATCATCGAGATCGACCTCGAGCGCAGGCGCATCAGCCTCTCGATCAAGCAGGCCGCCGAGGGTGGCGAGGTCGCAGAGGAGTACCGCGAGGCCTTCGGCGAACACGCCTATGACGACGAGGGCAATTACATCGGCGCATATGACTACTCAAGCGTCGAGTTCACTCCGGAGACCGAGGCACAGGCGGCGTGGGCCGACTTCGCGGAGGCCAAGGGCGCAATCGTCAAGCCACTCGAGGTCGCGCCACCGTCTGGCGACGCACCCCACAACGAGGAGTCCGCAGCGCCGGCTGCGGTCGCATCCGGGGACGACGTTCCCAAGGCTGAGGCAGCGGGCACCGGGGAAGCTGCAGGCGAGCCCGACGCCGGCTGAGCGCATCCGCACCGGACGATTCGTGCACGGCACCCCG
>DAIDIA010000056.1 GCA_027459565.1 Acidimicrobiaceae bacterium
ACCGCCGGGATAGGCACGCGCGAGGCACATCGCCGAACGCACGACATAGTCGCCCCGTTTGGAGAGGGTCATATCCATGAAATAACTATAGTGCATGACTTGACGTATAGCTAATACCTCTGCTAAACCGGGTGACGTCAAGTAAAGCACTACAGGTGTAAAGGGGGACTCATGGTTCAGGTGAGCGAATCCAGCGGATCCGTCCCGGAGACCGATTCACCCCACGATCCCGTGGCGGTCGCGGTCCACCTGCGTCCAGCGGTGCGCCAGGGCGTCGAAGGGCACTTCCAGGCGAGCGATCCCGCAAGGAACTGGGATATCGCTTTACATCCGAGGATCGCGAGGATGCTGCGCAGCCGACGATTCCAGTTCGCACTGATCGTGCCCAACCAGATCATCTTCTGGGTCGTCATCTTGACCGGACTGGTCGGCACCGTCGTGCCGGGGCTCAATTTCGGCACCGCGATCACCTGGTACATCTGGTTCTGTCTCGTCTTTGTGATGATGGTCGTCGTCGGACGGGCCTGGTGCGCGATGTGTCCCTTCGGTGGGTTCGCCGAGTGGATCCAGCGGCGCTCCCTCTGGCAGCGCACGCAGCACCGCCTCGGCCTTGGCCGCAAGCTCCCCGAGCCGATCGCCCGCTATGGATTCCTGCTCTCGGTCGGGACCTTCCTCCTCCTCACGTGGATCGAGGAGTACTTCAACATCGCGGGGCCGGGCAACCCCTGGGCGACGAGTTTCATGGTCCTCGGCATCGTCGCCGGCGCGCTTGTCTTCTTCCTCGTCTTCGAGCGACGGACATTCTGCCGCTACCTGTGCCCCCTCTCGGCGTTGATCGGAACGGTCGGGGCGATGGGTTCGGTTGCGGGATTTCGTACGCGGGACCGCCAGATCTGCCTCGACTGCAAGACCAAGGACTGCATGCGCGGAGGCGAGGACGGATACGGCTGCCCCTGGTACACCTGGCCCGGAAGCGCAGACTCAAATCTCGCCTGCGGGCTCTGCAGCGAGTGCTACAAGAGCTGCCCCGAGGACAACATCGGTCTCTTTTTGCAAAAGCCCCTCACCTCGGTCGTCGCGCCATCGCGACGCCGCGCCGATGTCGCCTGGGCGGTGGCGGTGCTGTGGGGACTCGTCGTGTTCCAGCAGTTCAATGCCACCAACGTCTACGCAAGCATCGACTCCTGGCTGAACAAAGTGACCCATCTGGCCTATCCCAACCCGATCGACTACATCGCGATCATCGGCATCGTGGCGCTTTTCATGGCAACTGTCGTCAAGGGCATCGAGCACCTCCTCGTGCGAGACGACCTCGATCTTGCTGGCCGCGTGCACCTCGCCCCCTTCCCCGAGCCGACGGTCCGTCTCCACGAGTACGCCGGTGTCACCGCCGCGTACAGCTCGGCGTCGGGCGCGGAGTTCGCTGGTGGTTCATCGACTCGTGAGCAGCTCGCCGTCGAGGCGCATCCGTCTGGCGGTGCGAACTTCATCACGCGTACGAGTCGGTTCCGTCTCTACTTCCTCCCGATGATGTACGGAATCATCCCGGTCGTCGGTGCGGACTACTTCGCCCGGCAGCTTCCGAAGTTCTTCGAGCACGCGACGCGGATCGTTCCCGCCACGCGAGAGCTCTTCGGAGCAGGTTCGACGAGATCCGCCCTCTACAACACCCACCTCTTGTCCATCAATGGAATCGTCAACGTACAGCTGACCGTCATCGCCATCGGCACCGCGGCCTCGATGTGGGTGAGCGCGAAGATCGCGAACAGAGAGCTCCTCGCGATCTCCCGGCACCGCGTCGCCACGCGACTCGTCGCGATCGGTCTGCCTCTCGCCTGTGGACTCGCTGCAGGAATCCTCTACGCAATCATCCACGCCGCACCCTAGGAGATCAGAAGATGACTCTTTTGCATCGATCACACGAATCGCACAGCCAGGGAGCGAGTCCGCACGTGACGATCTTCGCCGACCGGTGCGCAGGTTGCCAGGAGTGCGTCATCCGCTGTCCGGCGGGCGCTCTGACAATGGATCTCGACAACTGGATCGCGGTCGCCGATGACCTTCGTTGCGTCGGCTGTCGCCAGTGCGTGAGGACCTGCCCATTCAGCGCGATCACGGTCGACGGTCCACTCATGGTGGCCCAGAGGGTGCGAGTGTCGCACGAGAGTCCGACCGAGATCTCGCGCAACCTCGACGAGACCCGCCACGGGATCACGTCGTGGGCCGACGTGCTCGCCGAGGCGGACCGCTGCATCAACTGTCCCGATCCGACCTGTGTACGCGGCTGTCCCGCGCACAATGACATTCCGTCGTTCATCGCTTCGGTGCGCGATGGGGATCTCGACGAGGCACATCGGGTGATCGGTCGCACGAGCTTCCTGCCCGATATCTGTGCACGGGTCTGCGATCAGGCGCTGCAGTGCGAGGGGGCGTGCACCTGGTCACTCGCGGGTGGCGATCCGGTCGCGATCGGTGCGATCGAGCGGTTCATCACGGACAACGCTCCCGTTCCCGAGATCCAACCAATCGACGATCGGGGTCGGGACCTTCGCATCGCGATCGTCGGCACCGGTCCTGCGGGTATCGGCGCCGCCTATGAGCTCGTGCGCTGCGGTGCCGAGGTGACCATGTTCGACAAGGAGAGCTCCCCCGGGGGTCTCTTGCACTCGGGCATCCCGAGTTTCACCCTGCCACGGTCCGTCGCGGACCGCCCCTTCGCCCAGCTCATCTCGAGCGGCGTCCGGTTCGTCGGTGGTGAGAACGTCACGCTCGAGATGATCGAGTCGCTGCGCCACGCACACGACGCCGTGCTTATCGCCACCGGAGCCGGAAGCGCGATCCGTCTGCCGGTCGAGGGAAGCGATCTCGACGGGGTGGTCG
>DAIDIA010000057.1 GCA_027459565.1 Acidimicrobiaceae bacterium
CCGAGGTAGGGGCGCACCGCCTCCGACGCCGCGCCCGCCGAGACATTCACCGCATAGGGGACGAAGTCGCCACGCAGGGCGAGCACAATCTGCTCCGCGATCTGCTCTCCCGCCTTGTCCTGGGCCTCCTCGGTGCTCGCGCCGAGGTGCGGAGTCACGACAACTGTGGGAATGCCAAACAGCGGCGACTCGGTCTCAGGCTCGGAATCGAACACGTCGAGTGCCGCACCCGCGACATGGCCGGAGTTGATCGCATCCGCGAGGTCCTGTTCGACGACAAGACCTCCACGCGCTGCATTGATGATCCGCACGCCGCGCTTGGTCTTGCCAAGGAGCTCTTTGTTGAACAGTCCCGCGGTCTCCTTCGTCTTCGGCAGGTGGATGGTGATGAAATCCGCGCGCGCGACAAGCTCGTCGAGCTTCACAAGCTCCACGCCCATGCGCTTCGCACGATCCTCGGTGATGTAGGGGTCATAGGCGATGACGTGCATTCCGAATGCCATCGCGCGCTGTGCGACAAGCGCTCCGATGCGTCCGAGTCCGACCACGCCGAGGACCTTGCCGTGCAGCTCCACGCCCTTCCACTTGGAGCGCTCCCAACGACCCTGGACGAGGGCGCTGTGCGCCTGGGGAATGTTGCGAGCCTGCGCGAGCAGGAGTGCAAAGGCGTGCTCGGCCGCCGAGAGGATGTTCGATTCGGGGGCGTTGACCACCATGATGCCGAGGTTTGTCGCCGCCTCGATGTCGACGTTGTCAAGGCCGACACCGGCGCGGCCAACGACCATCAGGTCGGTTCCTGCCTCGAGAAGCTCCTTGGTGACCTTGGTCGCGGAACGCACAACCAGCGCATTCGCGCCCTTGATGAGTTCGAGCAGGCTCTCCTTTGTCCAGTCGAGCTGTTCGTCGACCTCAAAGCCCGCCTGGGTCATCGCATCGAGCCCAGCCTGAGCCAACTTCTCCGTGACGAGAATCCTTGCCATTACCTCTCCTTGTGATGGTCCGGTCCGTCTCCGGGTCCGGATGGTCGAGACCGTCTGTCCACGACCGTGTCTGTTTCCGTCCCCTGTACTGCACATTCCGCATCATCGGTCCCCCCGGTGATGCACGAATCCGTCCCACGTCGCGACCTTCACCTGCAAATCTACCCTGCAGGCACGCGGTCTCTAGCGGCGCGTCCGCGGTGACGCGTGGACCTCAGTCACTCGCCTCTGCGAGCAGATCCGCGACCCGTTGCACGCCCTCTTCCATCTCATCGTCACCGAGCGCGTAGGAGAACCTTCCGTAACCCGGGGCGCCAAAGGCCTCTCCGGGGACAAAGGCGACGAGCGCCTCCTCGAGCACCACCTCGGCGAGTTCGAGCGTGGTCGCGGGACGACGGCCGCGGATTGACCGGCCGAGGACCTCCTTGAACGACGGAAATGCGTAGAACGCACCCTGGGGCTCGAAGCAGGTGACCCGGTCGATGCCGTTCAGCATCGCGTGGATCGTCCTGCGACGGCGATCGAAGGCCTCGCGCATCATCGTCACCGCCGAGAGGTCGCCCTCGAGTGCGGCGAGTGCCGCGCGCTGGGAGACGTTGTTGACGTTCGAGGTCTCGTGTGACTGGAGGTTTGTCGCGGCATTGATGACATCGACCGGTGCGATCATCCAGCCGACGCGCCAGCCCGTCATCGCATAGGTCTTCGCGACTCCATTGACGACGATGCAGCGATCGGCAATCTCGGGGACGACGACGGGCAACGAGTGCTGCTGGTGGGTTCCATAGACGAGATGCTCATAGATCTCGTCGGTCAGCACCCACCAGTCGCGATCGACGCAGTACCGGCCGATCGCCTCGACACCCGCGCGGTCATAGACCGCGCCGGTCGGGTTCGACGGGCTGACGAAGACCAGCATCTTCGTGCGGCTCGTCGCGTAGCGGTCGAGGAGCTCCGGAGTGACCTGGAATCCCGTCGACTCGTCCGTCGGCACAAGGACCGGAATGCCACCAGCGAGCGCGATCGATTCGGGATAGGTCGTCCAGAAGGGCGCGGGCACGATCACCTCGTCGCCCGGATCGATCACCGTCGCAAAGGCGTTCGCGATCGCGTGCTTCCCGCCGTTGGCGACGAGCACCTGGTCAGGGGAGATGACGTAGTTCGAGTCCCGCTGGGTCTTGGTCGCGATCGCCCGGCGGAGCTCGGGAAGCCCCGCGACCGGCGTGTAGCGATGGTTCACCGTGTCCGCACAGGCCGCGATCGCCGCGGCGACGATGTGGTCCGGGGTCGGGAAATCGGGCTCGCCCGCACCGAAACCGATGACGGAAAGGCCCGAGGCCTTCATCGACTTGGCCTTCGCATCGATCGCGAGCGTCGCCGAGGGCGCCACCGCGCCCACGCGCGCCGAGATCCGCGATCTCGTTCCGATGTCCGATGGGGCCGGTTGTGATGGAGCTGTCATACCTGCCATGCTTACACAGAGAACTGTGGGGACAAAAATGCACTCGGGAGTGGGGCCTGGTGCCAGCACTGGAGAGAGACATGGCAACAATCGAAATTCCGAAGGAACTGCTCCCCCTGGACGGCCGGTTCGGAGCCGGGCCATCGAAGGTCCGCTCCGAGGCGCTTGACGCGCTCCTCGCGGCGGCGCCGACCTACCTCGGAACCTCGCACCGCCAGGCGACGGTCAAGGACGTCGTCGCGCGGGTGCGCGCGGGCCTCGCCAAGCTCTTTTCGATCCCCGACGGCTACGAGGTCGTTCTCGGCAACGGAGGGTCGACCGCGTTCTGGGACATCGCCACCTTCTGTCTCATCGAGAAGAAGAGCCAGCACCTCTCGTTCGGGGAGTTCTCCTCGAAGTTCGCCCAATCCGCGCAGATGGCTCCCTTTCTCGAAGACCCGATTGTGTTCACCTCCGAGTCCGGCACACATCCCGAGGCAGTCGCCATGGCCGAGATCGACAGCTATGGACTGACCCACAACGAGACGTCGACCGGCGTGATGACGAAGATTGCCCGGCCGAGATACGACGGCGGCAGACCCTGCGAAGGGATCGTCTTGGTCGATGCGACCTCGGCGGCCGGTGGAATCCGCGTCGACATCGAAGAGACCGACGTCTATTACTTCGCGCCGCAAAAGTGCTTTGGCTCCGACGGTGGGCTGTGGATCGCGATCATGTCGCCGAAGGCCCTCGCCCGGGCCGCGGCCATCGGAGCCTCGGGGCGCTACATCCCCCCGTTCCTCGACCTCAACATCGCGATCGAGAACTCGCGGCTTGACCAGACCTACAACACTCCGGCACTCGTCACGCTGATGTTGCTTGCCGAACAGGTCGAGTGGTTCAACGCGAATGGCGGCCTTGAATGGTCTGCCTCACGCTCGGACGCATCGGCGAAGATCCTCTATGACTGGGCGAGCCAATCCGCGGTTGCGGATCCCTTCGTGCGCGAGCCCGCGCAACGCAGCACGGTCGTTGGCACGATCGACTTCATCGAGGGAATCGATGCGGCGGCCATCGCCAAGGTGCTCCGCGCGAACGGCATCGTCGACACCGAGCCCTACCGAAAGCTTGGACGCAACCAGCTTCGCATCTCGATGTTCCCCGGGATCGACAGCTCGGATGTCCAGAGGCTGACCGAGTGCATCGACTACGTCATCGAGAACCTCTCCTAGTCCAACCGGACCGTTCGACGACACGACCGCGCTGTGGTGCGCGCGACATGCCACTCTGGGACCGCTTTCGCCGGTGAGACCTCCACCAGATCGTGGCGCGAGTGATCCGAGCGGGCCGATGGCCCGCGCGCTTTGCTAGGACTCGAGTCCACCGGAGATGTCTTCGAGGCGCTCCTTGCCGCGCGTGATGAACGGCATCATCGCCCGAAGCTCGGCACCGATCTTCTCGATGGGATGCACGCGGCCCTTCTCCTGGAGCGCACGGTAGTTGGGAAGGCCGGCCTTGTTCTCGGCGATCCATTCGTCGGCGAACCGACCGTCCTGGATCTCATCGAGCACCTTTCGCATCTCCGCGCGCACCGCGTCATTGATGATGCGCGGGCCCCGGGTGAGGTCGCCGTACTCCGCGGTGCTCGAGATGGAAAAGCGCATGCCGGCGATGCCCTGCTCGTACATCAGGTCGACGATCAGCTTGACCTCGTGGAGACACTCGAAATAGGCGGACTCGGGCTGGTAGCCCGCGGCGACAAGCGTCTCGAATCCCGCGGTGATCAACGAGGTCAGACCGCCGCAGAGGACAACCTGCTCTCCAAAGAGATCCGTCTCGGTCTCCTCGGTGAACGTCGTCTCAAGCACCCCTGCACGCGTCCCGCCATTCGCGTCGGCATACGCGAGCGCGATCGCCTTGGCGTTGCCCGTCGCGTCGTTCTCGACAGCGATGAGCGAGGGCACGCCGCCGCCCTCGACGTAGGTCCTGCGCACGAGGTGGCCCGGTCCCTTTGGCGCGACCATCGCGACATCCACCGTCTTTGGCGGGACGATGGTCTTGTAACGGATGTTGAATCCATGTGCGAACAAGAGCGCATCGCCGTCGTTGAGGTTGGGGGCGATGTCGCGCTCGTAGACTCCCGCCTGATCGGTGTCGGGAAGCAGGAGCATGATGACGTCCGCCTCTCTGGCCGCATCGGCGATGTCGAGCACACGGAGTCCGGCTGCCTCGGCCTTCGCGCGAGAGCGCGATCCCTGACGCAGCCCGACGCGCACGTCGATTCCCGAGTCGCGCAGATTCAGCGCGTGCGCGTGTCCCTGAGATCCGTATCCGATGATCGCGACCTTCCGGTTCGCGATGTAGGACCGATCCGCATCCTTCTCGTAGTAAAGCGTTGGCATGAGTGGCTCCTTGGTTTGATTCGTGAGAGATGGTCCCGGTGAACCGTGGCGAACCTCGGGAGGGAGATCTGAAGATCCGGGCGTCGCCTAACTCGTTCCACCCAGTTTCGGGAGCGCAACCGCCCCCGTCCTCTGAAGTTCGGAGATCTGGTAGGACCTTAGCCGTTGTTCGAAATCGTCCAGGAGGGCCGGCTCGGCGACAAGGCGCAGCATCGTCTGGGTTTCGGTCTTCTCCACAACAACCGCCCCCGTGGCCTCGGCGAGTCCGCGAAGGCCGGCATCGGTATCGATGCCCGCGTTGACGGTGACGAGCAGGAGCTCCGCCGTGTTCGCCTCTCCGGGATCGAGTTCACTGATCTCGACCACGTTGACGAGCTTGTCGAGCTGGTCGATGACCTGCTGCAGAAGGTTCGATTCAACTGCGACCACGATCGAGATCCTCGAGAACCTCTCGTCATCGGTCGGAGCGACGGCGAGCGAGATGATGTTGTATCCGCGGCGCGAGAAGAGACCCGCCACCCGCAAGAGCACACCTGCCTTGTTCTCGACACGCGCGCTCACGAGATGATGTCGGGTTTGGACAGCGCGATTCAACGCGGTGGGAGTCATCGCGGTTGGTCCGCCTGGCTCGGGTGCACGAGGATCTCGTCGTTCGATGCTCCCGAGGGAACCATCGGAAAGACCTGTTCCATCGCATCGGTGCGAAAGTCAATGACCACCGGACGGTCATTGATTCCATTGGCGCGCTCGATCGCGGCGGCGACGTCTTTGGGATCGGTGACCCTGATGCCGACGCATCCCATCGCCTCGGCCCACAGGACGTAGTCCGGAAGGTCCGCCGAGAGATACACCTCCGAGTAGCGCTGTTCATAGAACATGTGCTGCCACTGACGCACCATGCCGAGGTAGGCGTTGTTCAGAATCGCGACCTTGATGGGAATCTGCTCGGCCGTCGCCGTGACGAGCTCCTGGGCCGTCATCTGGAAGCAACCGTCGCCATCGACGGCCCAGACCATCTTCTCGGGATGACCGACCTTCGCGCCAAGCGCAGCGGGAACCGCGAAGCCCATCGTGCCGAGCCCTCCGGAGTTCACCCAGCTGCGCGGCTCTTCGAATCCCCAGTGCTGGGCGGCCCACATCTGGTGCTGTCCGACGCCCGAGACGAGGATCGTGTCCCGGGGAGTGAGCCGTCGGAGCTCCTCGACGACGAACTGCGGCTTGATCCTGCCGATCCCGCCGGGGGCTCGATCCCCCGCGCCGTCATAGGTGTAGGGAAAACGCGTCTTCCAGTCCTTGCAGCGCGAGAGCCATTCGCCGATCCTCTCGGGTCCCGGCGCGAGCGGTGCACGCTCGAGGTGGGCGTTCATCGCCGAGATCGCGAGGCGACAGTCTGCGGCGATCGGCACATCGGCCCTGCGCACCTTGCCAAGCTCGGCGCGGTCGATGTCGACGTG
Organism: Acidimicrobiaceae bacterium; assembly: GCA_027459565.1. GTDB lineage: Bacteria > Actinomycetota > Acidimicrobiia > Acidimicrobiales > Bog-793 > CAIVND01. The sequence goes on from DAIDIA010000057.1 coordinate 6,275, forward strand.
GATGACCCTGGCGCCCGTCGCGAAGTCCTCGACCCGTCCCGTCACGCGGTCATCAAAGCGCGCTCCGAGCGAGACGAGGAGATCGGAGTGCTGGAGTGCGGTCACCGCGGCGAAGTTGCCGTGCATGCCCGGCATCCCGAGATGGAGCTCGTGGGAATCGGGAAAGGCTCCACGAGCCATCAGCGTGGTGACCACCGGGATTCCCGTGAGCTCGACAAGGCGCGCGAGTTCGTGCGCGGCGTTCGCCTTCAGCACGCCCCCTCCGACGTAGAGGACCGGCCGGCGTGCGTCGCGCAGGAGCGCGTATGCCGCCGTGACCTCATCTGGTGTCGGTTCGCCGGCCGGGTGGTACCCCGGAAGGTCGAGGACGGTCGGCTCGACGTAGTCGATCGTGGCGTTGGCGACGTCTTTTGGAAAGTCGATCAGCACCGGACCAGGACGTCCCGTCGTTGCGACGTGGAAGGCCTCGGCGACGACCCGAGCGATGTCGTTCGCATCGGTGACCAGCCAGTTGTGCTTGGTGACCGATGCCGTGATCCCCGTCGTATCGACCTCCTGAAAGGCGTCGGTACCGATCGAACTGGTCGCCACCTGGCCGGTGATGACCACGATCGGAACGGAATCCATGTACGCGTCGGCAAGCGCAGTGACGATGTTCGTCGCGCCGGGTCCGCTCGTCACGATCGCCACACCCGGTCGGCCCGTGACCTGGGCGTAGCCCTCGGCTGCATGGCCCGCGCCCTGCTCGTGGCGGACCAGGATGTGCCGGATCGAGGAGTCGATGATCGGGTCATAGACCGGGAGGATCGCACCGCCGGGCAGACCAAATACGACCTCGACGCCCTCGCGCTCGAGGCTCTTGATCAATGCCTGTGCTCCGGTGAGTTTCATGGCTCCCCTCGCCTCTCCCTTGTGTGCCGTCTGACCCCACCTGGCACGGATGACCATTCTAGGCGGGAAATAAAAACGACCTCCCGGAGGGGAGGTCGCGAGCGCACAGACGGCGTGGCCGGTGTGCGCTAGCTCAGTACTACTACCAGTGTGAACGTGGTCATCGACCCGAGTCTTGCAGAGAACCTGCAACCTGACAAGCGCGGCCCGCCGGGGGCCCCGGGCTCATGCCCCTTTGCGCCGAAAGGTCACTAGGTTGGTTCCATGACAGGGCACTGCCCGCGCGCCAGACGGCGCCAGAGCTTCGATGCGCGTCGCAGCTGCACCGTTCACGCCGCAGCGCTCGCGTCGCGTGGCGATTCAGACCCTGGTCCTGCCTGCGCGGACTGAGATGAACACCGCGCACCTGCTCTCGATTGTCTATGCCACCGCGATCGGGCTCCTGATCGGCGTCGAACGCGAGCGGAGCCACCGCGGAGCCACCCGCAGGGCGTTTGGCGTCCGGACATTCGCAGTGCTCGCGATCACCGGCACGCTCGCAGCCGCGCTCAGCGTCTGGCTGGTCGTCGTGGGCATGGCCGCAGTCGCGGCGATGGCGGTCGTGGAATACCTGCGTACCAGTCACGAGGACTCGGGCAACACCACCGAGTTCGCCGCAATTGCCACCTTCCTTCTGGGTTCGCTCTGCTACCGCGAACACGCCCTCGCAGCGGGGGTCGCGATCGGCGTCGCGGTGATCCTCGCGAGCAAGGCGCGCCTGCACGCCTTTGTCCGGGACGTCGTGACCGACCGCGAGATGGAGGATGCGCTCAAGTTCGCCGTGATCGCGTTCGTCGTCCTGCCGCTTCTGCCCGATCATGGCGTCGGTCCCTACAGGGTCCTCAATCCGTCACACATCTGGCTGATCGTGGTGATGCTCAACGCGATCTCGTGGATCGGCTACATCTCCGTTCGAAAGCTTGGACCGCGTCGAGGTCTTCTCGCCACGGGTTTGGCCTCGGGCTTCGTCTCTGCCTCGGCAACGACGGCCGCGATGGGCCCGATCGGCCGCGACGCCGACCAGCTTGCCTCGGCAGTTGCCGGCGCGGAGATCGCGAGCGTGGCGACGCTCTTCCAGCTCGAGATGATGTTGCTCTACGTGAGCCCCGCGATCGCCGGACCGGTCGCGGCTCCCCTCGCCGCGGGAGCCCTCGTCCTCGGGCTCTGGTCCTATCTTGGCTACCGACGCAACGACACCGTCTCGGACACCCAACCGGAGATAGGGGTCACCGGGGGCGCGGAGATCGGGATGCAACGGCGCGCATTCATCCTCTTCCCGGCGATCTTGCTCGCGGCGATCCTGACCGCAGCGCTCTTTGTCGGCCGCTGGGGATCCGTGGTCTTCGGCTCCAAAGGGGCGGTCATCACCGCGGCGCTCACCGGTCTCGCCGACGCACACGCCGGCGCGCTCTCGGTGGCGACGCTCTTTTCTCAGGGCAATCTCGCGAGGAATCCCACGCTGGAGGCGGTTGTTGCCGCCCTCGTCGCCAACTCCATCGTGAAGGCGATCATGGCCTTCGCTTCGGGTGGGGTGACCTTTGGCAGGCGCTTCTCCCTCGCGCTCGCGGCCTCGACGGCTACGGTGCTCGGGGCGCTGGCGCTGGTCATGTTCCTCGCCTGAGTGTCCTCGAGGACAACGCGCAGCCGTTTGGGGCCGGAGTGTCGATCCCCCGGAGCCGGGCTCGCGCTACGCGAGCGTGATCGCCCCCCGCTCGGCGCCGGTCGCGAGACGCGCGTACTTCGCGAGAACACCCGTGCGATAACGGGGTTCAAGCGGCTTCCAGAGTGCCCGGCGCCGTTCGAGTTCATCGGGTTCAACGACGAGTTCAATCGTTCCCGCATTCGCGTCGATCACGATCCGGTCGCCGTCCGCGACGAGCCCGATCGGACCACCGACGCTCGCCTCGGGCGCGACATGTCCGACACAGAAGCCGCGCGTACCACCCGAGAACCGGCCATCGGTGACCAGCGCACACGTTCCTCCAAGACCAGCGCCGGTCAGGGCACCGGTGACCGCGAGCATCTCGCGCATGCCAGGACCGCCCTTTGGTCCCTCGTAGCGGATGACGAGCACGGTCCCCGGGACCACCTCGCCGGCCATGATCGCGTCCATCGCGCCGTCCTCGCCGTCGAAGACGCGCGCCGTTCCATCGAAGGTGGACAGATCCGTACCGGCGATCTTGACGACGGCCCCCGAGGGGGCGAGGCTTCCCCGCAAGATGACAATCCCGCCCTGCGCGTGGATCGGAGCCTCCATCGGATGCACCACGACGCCATCGGGAGCCGGCGGTGCCAGTCGCTCGAGGTTCTCGCCCATCGTGAAGCCGTTGCACGTCATCACCTCTCCATGGAGAAGGCCGGCATCGAGCAGCATTTTCATCACCACGGGCACGCAGACGATGCGGTCGAGATCGAGCATGTGGAACTTCCCATGCGGCTTCATGTCCGCGAGGTGGGGAACCCGCTTGCCGATCCTCGCGAAGTCATCGATATCGAGATCGACCTCCGCCTCATTTGCGATCGCGAGCAGGTGCAGAACCGCGTTGGTCGAACCCCCGAGCGCCATGGTCACCGCGATCGCGTTCTCGAATGCCTTCTTGGTCATGATGTCGCGTGGCCTGATCCCGAGCTCAAGCTGGCGCATGACCGCCTGGCCAGAGTCAAAGGCGACCTCATCGCGGCGTCCATCGATCGCGGGCGCAGAGGCCCCGGCAGGAAGCGACATTCCGATCGCCTCGCCGATCGAGGCCATCGTGTTTGCCGTGAACATTCCCGCGCACGCACCCTCGCCCGGACAGGCGTGGCTCTCGATCTGATAGAGCATGTCGTCATCGATCTGTCCTGCGGCGTGCGCGCCGATCGCCTCGAAGACGCTGACGATGTCGAGCGTCTTGTCAAGGTAGTGCCCTGGCATGATCGAACCCGCGTAGACGAAGACCATCGGCAGATTGATCCGTGCGGCAGCCATCAGCATCGCCGGCAGGGATTTGTCGCATCCGGCAAGTCCGACAAACCCGTCGAAGCGCTCCGCGTGCATCACCGTCTCGACCGAGTCCGTGATCACCTCCCGGCTCACCAGCGAGGCGCGCATTCCCTCATGACCCATCGAGATCCCGTCCGAGACCGTGATGGTGAGGAACTCGAGCGGGTAGCCCCCGGCGGCGTGGACCCCGGCCTTCGCCCTTTGCGCGAGACGGTCGATCGACATGTTGCAGGGCGTGACCTCGTTCCATGTCGAGGCGATTCCGATCTGGGGCTTGGCAAAATCCTCGTCGCGCATTCCGACCGCTCGCAACATCGCGCGCGCGCCGGCGCGCCGCGGCCCGTCCGTGACGTCCTGGGAGTGGATCTTGAGACTCTTGGGTGTCGGGTTGTCCGAGTTGATCGCCATCCCATAACACTACGTTGTGCGGCCACGCACGCGTAATTAGAGACCGGCACCTGGGGCGGTGGGACACCCCGACAGGGCAGACTCGTCCGGGTCAGCCGCGCTTTCTCGCATTGAACGCCTCGGCGACGAGCTTTCCATTCGCCTGGCCCTTGGTCTGTCTCATCACCTGTCCAAGGAGGAACTGCGCAACCTTGTCATCTCCCTCGACGAAGCGCTGCCACTCCTTGGGGTTCGCGGCGATGACCTCGGCGACAATCGCATCGAGCCGGTCCCCGTCAACGCCCTCGAATCCAAGGCTGGCGATGACCTCAGCAGGACCACCCCTGCCGTCGAGCATGGCACCGAGGACCGTCTTCGACTGGGTCGCGGAGATCGCGCCGCTCGCCTCGAGCGTGATCAACTCACAAAAGGCCGCGGGATCGAGCGAACGCGCCGCCTCGGGCTTCGTCGCCGCCTCGTTCGCGCATCGGGCAAGTGCGAGACGCCCATCGGCCCCCCCGGCGATCGCGGCCGCGACGAGGTGATCCAGTCCGAGGTCGACAACCGTCGCGATCTGGTCGCTCAGCACGTGCTCCTCGAGGCCGGGGTCGGCAGCGAGGAGGAGAGCGCCGAGTTTGGCCCGGCGGGCGCCGGGCATCGGAGGAAGTGCAGCCCGCACCGCCGCTATCCACTCGGGCCCGGGATCGAGGGCGACAAGATCAGGCTCGGGGAAGTAGCGGTAGTCGAACGCCTCCTCCTTCGAGCGCAACGAGGAGGTGCTGCCATCGTTCTCGTTCCAGTGCCGGGTCTCCTGCACGACGCGCCCGCCCGATTCAAGGAGTTCGATCTGACGGAGCGCCTCGTACTCGATCGCCCTCCCGAGCGACCTGAGCGAGTTCATGTTCTTCACCTCGCAGCGCGTACCGAGCTCGGTGGCTCCGGACCGGCGCACCGAGACATTGGCGTCGACGCGGAGCGACCCCTCCTCCATACGTCCGTCAGAGGCCCCGCTCGCGACGAGGATCGAACGCAGCTCCGCGACATAGGCGCGCGCATCCTCGGGAGAGGTGATATCGGGTCGCGAGACGATCTCGACGAGGGGAACTCCGGCGCGGTTGTAGTCGACGAGCGAGTAGTCCGCGTCATGGATCCGACCGCCGGCGCCCATGTGGCTCGTCTTCCCGGTGTCCTCCTCGAGGTGCGCGCGCTCGATGCCGATGCGCGCTCCGCTCGGGAGTTCGATGTATCCGTCCACATTGATCGGCGCGTCGTACTGACTGACCTGGTAGTCCTTTGGCATGTCGGGATAGAAGTAGTTCTTCCGGTGAAAGATCGATGGCTCGACCCGGCAGTTGAGCGCGATGCCGATGCGCATCGCATACTCGACCGCCATCCGGTTGAGCACCGGGAGCGAACCGGGGAGTCCAAGACAGACCGGACAGATGTTGGTGTTGGGTTCCTCGCCAAAGGCGTTCGCGCACGAACAGAAGAGCTTGGTCTTCGTCTGCAGCTCACAGTGCACCTCGAGGCCCACGGTCAGGTCCCATCCGGGAGCAAGGACACTCATGATCGCCCTCCCTCGAGATTTCCGACGGGCGCGCGCGACCCCGCCTGCTGCGCAGCCTCGATGGCGCTTGCGACCTGGAACATCACCGGCTCGCCGAGCGCGGGGGCAAGCACCTGCACCCCGATCGGAAGGCCGTGTTCGCCGAGCGCGAAGGGAACGCTTATCGCGGGATGTCCGGCAAGGTTCGAGGGGATCGTATAGAGGTCCGAGAGGTACATCGCGAGTGGATCCTCGGTCTTTTGGCCAAAGCCGAAAGCGACCGAGGGCGTCGTCGGCCCGACCAGTACGTCGAACTGCTCGTACGCGCGATTGAAGGCACGGGCGACAAGCGTGCGGACACGCTGGGCCTGGGCGTAGTACGCGTCGTAGTACCCGGCGGACAGGACGTAGGTTCCCAGCATGATGCGACGCTTGACCTCGGGACCAAATCCCGCAGCCCGCGTCCTCGCGTTCATTGTCGCGACATCAGCGCCATCGACGCGCAGCCCGTAACGCACGCCGTCATATCGCGACAGGTTCGACGATGCCTCCGCGGGCGCGATCAGGTAGTAGGCGGCGAGGCCGTTCATCAGTTCGGGGATCTCGACGGTATCGACCGTCGCACCGGCAGCCGCGAGTGCCGCGGCCGCTCCGTTGACCGCGGAGACGACGGTGTCGTCGGCATCGGCCAAAAAGTCACCGATGACTCCGACGCGAAGGCCCGAGACGCCCCGGGAGAGGACGTCG
>DAIDIA010000058.1 GCA_027459565.1 Acidimicrobiaceae bacterium
CGGATGAGCTCCGGGGCGAGCGGCCAGGTCGAGTCGTGGAGTACGTAACCACCAGAACGAACCTCCCGGATGTCCTCGGCGTAGGTCTTCGCGTTCATTGCGACCATCAGGTCGTAGTCAATTGCCCGCGCGGTGTACCCACTCTTGTTCACGCGGATCTCGTACCAGGTCGGCAGCCCCTGGATGTTCGATGGGAAGAGGTTCTTACCCGAGACGGGGATGCCCATGCGAAAGATCGCACGCATCAATAGGGTGTTTGCACTCGCCGATCCGGTTCCATTGACATTTGCGAGCTTGATCGCGAAATCGTTGATCCCGCTCGGGAGGTCGTTTGCTGCCCGTTCGTCTCGGGCGGTGTCAAGTGCCACGCGAAGTCCCCCAATAGTCTCCAGTGGTTGATGAGATACCTGCTGCGCTCCCTGCCATGACCGAGGACGCGGCGTAGGGAATCAAGAGATCGAGCCGTTCCATGTTCCATGCCGAGGTGGGGCAGCGCTCTGCACACAGACCGCAGTGCACGCAGATGTTCTCGTCCTTGACCATCACACGATGCGTCTGGGGAAGCGGCTCGGAGACATAGAGCGGCTGTGCCGGGTTGATCCGCTTTGTGGTCAGGCGCGCGGAGAGTTCGTCCTCGTCTCCGTTGCGGGTGATGGTGAGACAGTCGACGGGACAGACGTCGATGCAGGCATCGCACTCGATGCAGAGCGGCCCACTGAACGCGGTCTCGATGTCGCAGTTGAGGCAGCGCTGCACCTCGCGCACCGTCTGTTCGACGCTGAAGCCGAGCTCGACCTCGAGGTTCAGTCTCTCGAACCGCTCCGCGAGATCGACGTGGTTCATGTGCTGACGACTCGACGGGTTGAAGTCGTTGTGATAGCTCCACTCATTGAGCCCCATCTTCTGGCTGATGAGATTCATCCCGATCGGAGGCCGATCGGTGAGCGCGAGCCCCCGGCAATGGTTGTGGATCGAGATTGCCGCCTGGTGGCCGTGCTCGACCGCCCAGATGATGTTCTTGGGTCCCCAGGCGGAGTCGCCGCCGAAGAACACGCCGGGAAGCGTCGACTCCATCGTCGTCGCGTCGACGACCGGGACATCCCACTCACCGACCTCGAGTCCGAGGTCTCGCTCTATCCACGGGAACGCGTTCTCCTGACCGATCGCGAGAATCACGTCCGAGCACGGTAGGACGACCGTCTCGAGGACCCGGGACTTTGTCGCGCGGTCGTCCCACTCGAGGATGTCGAACTCCATGCCGACGAGCTGTCCGTCTTCGATGACGAATCTCCGGGGTGAGTGGTTGATGAGGATCTCGACACCCTCCTCCTCGGCGTCGTCGAGCTCCCAGGGCGATGCCTTGAAGAACTCGCGCGGACGTCGTGCCATCACCTTGATGTCCTTGCCACCGAGGCGTCGTGCCGAACGACAGCAGTCCATCGCGGTGTTTCCGACCCCAATGATGAGCACCTGCTCGCCGATCGCATCGATGTGTTCGAATGCAATGGATTCAAGCCAGTCGATCCCGATATGGATCCGGCTCGTGCCGGTCTCCTCCCAACGACCGGGGAGATCGAGTTCCTTGCCGCGCGGCGCTCCACTGCCGACGAAGATCGCGTCATAACCCTCCTCCCGGAGCGCGCGCAGGCCCGTGATGGGAGATTCGTAGTGGATCTCGACACCCATGTCGATGATGGCCTGTGTCTCCTCGTCGATGACACTTGCGGGAAGACGAAATGCGGGGATGTTGGTTCGCATCAACCCGCCCGCGGAGGAGTTCTTCTCAAAGATGGTGACGGAGTATCCAAGTGGTACAAGATCGTTCGCCACCGTGAGCGACGCCGGTCCCGCCCCGATGCACGCGATCCGCATCCCGTTCTTCGACTCGGGCGCCTGTGGCAGCCGATCGGTGATGTCGCCGCGCAGGTCAGCGGCGACCCGCTTCAGGCGGCAGATCGCAACGGGCTCTCCGTCGACACGCTCGCGTCGACATGCCGGCTCGCATGGGCGATCGCAGGTGCGGCCAAGGATTGCGGGAAAGACGTTCGACTCGCGGTTCAGCATGTAGGCGTCGTCGTAACGACCCTGGGCGATCATCCTGATGTACTCGGGGACGTTCGTGTGCGCAGGACACGCCCACTGGCAGTCCACAACGCGGTGGTAGTAGGTCGGGTCCCCGACATCCGTTGGTTCCATGCGCCACCTCCGGTCGCATCAGAACAGCACCCTCACCTTGTCACAATGGCGCCATCGAGCGCCATCGGTGCGCAAATGACCATATCAGCACCCACGCGATCTTCGATGTGTCCCCGTGGGGAGCGCACCTCGCTCGCGAGGACCGATTTCATCGTCGCTGGTCAACCGGCGGATCGCTGGCGCCCCAGCCGCCATCGGCCGTGTCGCGATGCTGTTGGGGCGCGCTTCGCGGCCCCGCGTGGCACTGGGCTCCGAGGGTCGGCCGACGCGCTCGACCGCTAGGGGCTCCGGTCCTCGCCAACGCCGATCGCTTCCGATCGCACGTCTTGGTCGATGATGAGTTTCGTGAATCCGGGAAGTAGTCGGGCGAGCACCAACACCCCCGCGATGCACGCGAGGCCACCCGAGACCACGGAGAGCTGGGACCCGAACACGGAGCCCAGCGCGCCGTGTTCAAGGTCGCCGAGCCTCGGACCTCCCGTCACAACCGAGATCTGGACCCCTTGCATGCGACCGAGGATCTCGCGGGGAGTCTTCAGCTGCAAGATCGCGCCGCGGAACACCGCGGAGAACACGTCGAAGGCACCGGCGATTCCGAGCAGGACGAGTGCGAGCGTGAGCGACCGGACGAGACCGAAAAGGGTGATTGCAATCCCCCAGCCGGCGACCGCGATCAGCACGGCGAGACCCGCCCGTTTCACCCGTGAGACCCAGCCGGTGACGAGCGCCCCCGCAAGCGATCCGATTCCCGGAGCGGCATAGAGCAGACCCACGGCGCCGGGACCGCCATGGAAGCGGATGATTCCCATTGCGGGAAAGAGCGCGCGTGGCCATCCGAGCACCATGGCGTCGAGATCCGCGAGGAATATTCCCTGCAATGCGTGGTTCCTCCTCAGGTAGCGGAATCCCCCCAGCATCTCGGAGAGGTTCAGCGCCTGCTTGACCCCGGTCGAGACCTCGCGCTCGACGCGCATGGCGAGCACCGCGACGAGCGAGATGCCAAAGGAGGCGACGTCGATCCAGTAGACAGAGCCGATGGAGAACTTGATGAGGAGGAGGCCGGCGATTGACGGCCCAGCGACCTGGCCGACCTGAAAGAGCATCTGCCAGAGTGCGTTCGAGGCGACGAGGGTCTCTCTGTCGACGATGCGCACCGAGAGCGATGTTGTCGTTGGACTGTCGATTCCCGAGAAGCCCGCCTGCAACGAGCTGCACACGAAGAGCGGCCAGATCGATGCGTGACCGGTGCTGTTGAGCGCGAGGCCGATGCTCGTCGATGCGAGCAGGAGCTGGGTGACGATGAGCAGACGCCGCTTGTCAAATGAATCCGCGAGGTTGCCGCCGATGAGCGATCCGATCAGGAGGGGTCCGAGCTGGCTGATCGAGACGAGTCCGACATCAAGAGAGGAGTGGGT
>DAIDIA010000059.1 GCA_027459565.1 Acidimicrobiaceae bacterium
CTGAGCCGGTGCGTGTTTGGCTCGTTGCGCCCATTCCCCCTAGCATGCTTTCGTCGTGAAAAAACTCCTTGCGCTCTTTGGCCCCCTTGTCGTACTCGCACTCGCTCTGAGTGGATGTGGCGTGTCGACGTCGTCTGACGCGGCCTCGGTGAACGGCTCGAACATCTCGATCTCGGAGCTGAACCAGACGCTCAGCGACGCGTCGCAGAGCGGACCGTTCCGTTGCCTCCTCTCGCAGCAGATGGCGATCCAGGGCGCTGGGGTGCACGCGACCTACAGCTCGCGTTTTGTCGCCCAGCAGCTGTCGTTGCTCATCGCGCGCGCGGAGATCGATGCGGAGGTCCATCGACTCCATCTGGCGACCACCGCCCTCGCCACACAGCTGAGCGAGAACCAGATCGCCTCGGGGCTCAATGGTCAGGCCGGAGGGTCGTGCACCGCAACCGGCGCCCAGGTCGTTGCGAGCCTCTCGCCGAGCTACCGGAGTCTTCTCACGGACCTCCAGATCGACCAGAACCTGATCAGCGCCCATCTCGCCGGAGTCGCACTCACCGATGCCGGTGTCGCGGCGTACTCGCGCGCCCACCCCGAGATCGCACAGCTCGCGTGCGTTTCGGCGATTCTCGTGGCGAAGCGTTCCCAGGCGGTGGCGATCGTCGCGAAGATCCGATCCGGGGCGAACTTCGCCGCGCTCGCGAAGTCCGATTCCATCGACCCCCAGACTGCCGCGGGCGGAGGTGCGCTCGGCTGTGTCTACCCGGGCGAATTCGCGAGCGGACTCGCGAAGGTCGTGGGAGCGATCGCCCTGAACACGCCCTCGGAGCCGGTTGCCTTCGGTTCGAACTTCGTCGTGCTCGAGGTGACGCAGCGCCGTTCGGGATCGGCTGCAGGGGCGGCGCTCGCGCTCGTCAGCTCACAGACCGCCGCCGAGACCGCCTTCGTCAACCGTCTCGGTGCGAGGACCCAGGTGTGGGTGAACTCGCAGTACGGGCGCTGGATCCTCGCGTCGGGCCAGTTCCAGATCGCTCCACCGTCTGGTCCGGTCAATGCACAGATCCTCAATCCGTTCGCAGTCACCCCTGTCGGCGATACCTACAACTAGGACCGTGTCCGAACCCCGCTCTCGACTCACTCGACCGGGCGCAGGCGGTTCCCGATCCCCAGCCGTCGACGAACCTGACAATCGCGCTCAAGAGATCGACCAGCCCCGCCCGCTGGTGACCGTCGTCGGGCTCGGCCCCGCGGGGCCAGAGTTCACAACGCCCCTTGTCGCGGCAAAGCTCGAACATGCACGGGCGCGCTTTCTCCGCACCGCGCGCCATCCCGCAGCGCTTCCGTGGGTGGAGGCGGGGGTCCGCACCTTCGATCATCACTATGAAGACAGCGAGAGCTTCGACGAGACGTACGCGCGCATCGTCGAAGACCTCGTGCGCGCGGCCCGGGATTCCGGTGAGGTGGTCTACGGCGTTCCCGGATCGCCCGCGATCCTCGAGCGGGTGGTCACATTGTTGCGAGACGATCCGCGCGTTGACGTCGTCACCGTCGCCGGACTCTCCTTTCTCGATCTCGTCTGGGACCGTCTTGGAATCGATCCCGTCAATCTCGGAGTCCGCCTCGTCAACGGAGAGACATTCGCGCTCGAGGCCTCGGTCGAACGCGGACCGCTGCTCGTGAGCCACACCTGGACGGACGCGATCCTCTCGGAGATGAAGCTTGCGATCGATCCCACGCCGAGCACCCGCGCGGTGATCTGCCATCATCTCGGGCTCGAAGATGAACAGATCGTCGAGGTGCAATGGGACGAACTCGACCGCGCCGTGCACCCGGACCACCTCACCTGTGTGTACATCCCGGAGCTTGTCCATCCCCCGGCATACGAGATCGCGCGCGCGGTCGAGGTCGTCAAGAATCTGCGCAGCCTGTGTCCATGGGATGCAAAACAGACGCACCAGTCGCTGGTCCGCCACCTCCTCGAGGAGACCTACGAGGCCATTGAGGCGATCGAGGAGCTCGGCGACCCTCCCGATATCGCCGCATCCGAGCATCTGGAGGAGGAGCTGGGTGACGTACTGTGCCAGGTGCTCTTCCACGCGACGATCGCGAGCGAGGAGGGACTGTTCGGCCTGGCCGACGTCGCCGGCGCGCTCGCAGACAAGCTGATCAGGCGACACCCCCACGTCTACGCGCGAGACGGTGGCGAGGCTCGAGATGACAGCGTCGATAAAGCAGAGGCAGTGCTCGCGAACTGGGAACAGCAGAAACTCCTCGAGAAGGGACGGGCAAGTCTCACCGACGGTATCCCAAGGGCGCTCCCGGCCCTTGCCTACGTCGCGAAGCTCGAGAGGAAGATGTCGACCGTGGGCTTTGGATTGGCCGACCGACTCGAGGTCGGCGCGTTCGATCAAGTTCTCGACACGATCGCGCTCGAGAGCGCCGATGACTATGGCGAACTGATGCTCGCGATCGCGCGACGGGCAGTGGTCGCGGGACATGACCCGGAGGCCGCGTTGCGTCACGTCGCGAGACGGTTCCGCGAGCAGTTCGTCCGCGTCGAACAGGCGGTCGAACGCGAGCACATGCATATCGATGCACTCGAACACGGCGATCGGGTCCGGCGGATGCGCGAGTCGAACGGCGACATCGCGTAGGCAAGGGCACCAGCACTGGACCGGCGCGAGTGCCAAACATTGCCGGTGACGCCAACATTTTTGCCGTCTTTGCTAGTTTCGATGCACAACTGTGCACGAAGAGCACGTGACGACGGGAGCGCAAACCGGTGAGTGGGATCTTGCAACTCGATGCCCGCGAGGTTCTTGATTCTCGGGGAAATCCGACTGTTGAGGTCACCTGCCATCTCGAGTCGGGAGCGAAGGGACGTGCGATCGTGCCCTCGGGCGCCTCGACCGGATCGTTCGAGGCAGCCGAACTCCGCGATGGTGGAGAGCGTTATGGCGGCAAGGGTGTCCGCAACGCGGTTGAGAACGTGAACACGACGATCGCGAAGGCGCTCACGGGCCTTGATGCAGGTGATCAACGCGCGCTCGATTTTGCGCTGCTTGACCTCGATGGGACGCCGAACAAATCAAACCTCGGTGCCAACGCGATTCTCGGTGTCTCGCTGGCGGCGGCGAGGGCCTCGGCGGATGAACTCGATCTGAGCCTCTTCCGCTATGTCGGAGGCGTCGGTGCCCATGTCCTCCCGGTGCCGATGATGAACGTCCTCAATGGAGGCGTGCACGCGGACAACAACATCGACTTCCAGGAGTTCATGGTCGTCCCCCACGGCGCGCCCTCCTATCGAGAGGCCCTTCGTTGGGGGGTCGAGACCTACCACGCGCTGGCATCGGTGCTGCGGTCGCGCGGCCTGGCAACGGCGGTCGGCGACGAGGGTGGATTCGCCCCCGATCTCGGTTCGAACGAGGATGCGCTCAAGATCCTCGTCGAGGCGATCGAGCGCGCGGGACATGTTCCGGGCGAGGAGATCGCCATTGCGCTCGATCCCGCGACCACCGAGATCTTTCGCGACGGGGCCTACGTGCTTGCGGGCGAGGGCCGTACGCTGAGCCCGCACGAACTGGCCCAATACTGGGCCGACATCGTGCATCGCTATCCCGTGATCTCCATCGAGGACGGCATGGCCGAGGAGGACTGGCAGGGTTGGTCTGAACTCACCGCACTCATCGGGCGCGAGGTCCAGCTCGTCGGAGACGACCTCTTCGTCACCAACGTCGACCGCCTCTCGCGCGGGATCGAACTCGGAGTTGCCAACGCGGTACTCGTCAAGGTGAATCAGATCGGGACGCTCACCGAGACACTCGCGACCGTGGATCTCGCGACGCGATCCTCGTACCGCTCCGTGATGTCGCATCGTTCCGGGGAGACCGAAGACACGACGATCGCGGACCTTGCCGTCGCAACCAACTGCGGTCAGATCAAGACCGGTGCACCCGCCCGCTCGGATCGGGTCGCAAAGTACAACCAGCTCCTGCGCATCGAGGACGAACTCGGTAACTTCGCGATCTGGCCCGGACTCTCGGCCTTTGCGCGTGGTCTTTTGACAGGCGGGGCGAAGTAGACGTGTTCGATCTGCATCGCGCGCGCCAGATGCTCGTCGTGGTCTTTCTCGGCACGATTGTGCTCGTCGCGATCGAGTTCCCCTTCCGCCAACTGATGAACCAGCGCGCGCAGATCGCGCGGACCGCGCTGGCGCTCCAGACGGTCGAGAGTCACAACACGATCTTGCAACACGACATAGCGTCGCTCTCGAAGACCTCGACGATCCTGTCCATCGCGCATCAAGAGTATGGACTTGTGCAGCCCGGCCAGCGCTCCTATGTCATCTTGCCGAATGCAAATGCCAAGCAGAACATGAATCCGCTCACCGCTCTCGCCATTCCGGCGGAGGTACTCGGTGCCACCTCGGGATCCACGACGACGGCGAGTGCGTCGCACAGCGCCTCTCGCCCATCTGGCCCGCTCTGGTCGCGGGTGTTGCGCAGGCTCGAGTTCTGGCGCTGATTCGACCGCGTCGCGATCGGCCTCTCAACCCATTCCGGGGATGCTCATCCGACTCCGGTGATCGCCGCGCAGGTGCCCCACGCGCTGAACGAGTCCCCGGATCGCTGGTAGAGCTGATACGCGGCGGCATCCTGGGTCGCGGGAGCCGCGGCGCTTGGTAGCCCCGTCTCACCGAGCCCGAGCCAGGTCGACAACGCGAACTGGTAGGCGCCGAAGTATCCGTTCCCGGTGTTGAGCGAGTAGTCCGAACTCGACTCGCAGTTGCGGATCGCCGCGAATGCGGCCGCGACCGTCTTTGGCGGCGCGGCGACGGTGTTCACCGCGACGAGCGTGGCCGCGGCGGGAGGACCCGCCGCGGCCCTCGCCCTCGCTGCCGCCGCTGCCGCGGCAGCAGCTGCCGCTGCAGCGACGAGCGCATTGAGCTGGGTGTTCGTGGAGTTGTAGAGCGACTGCTCGGTGCGGACGGTGGCGAGCACCTGGTCGCGCGCCGAGGCGCTGGCGGCAGCGGCGGTCTGTGCGGCAGTGGTCGCGTTCTGCTCCCGGACCAGGGTGAATCTCAGCGTCCGCTCGTCGCTCTCGAAGCGCACGACCGATTCGGCGAGGATGTCAGTCGCCGCTCCGAGATAGGTCGAGGAGGAGATCTGCGCATTGGGATCCGAGGACCAGGTCAGAACGGAGGAGAATCGGGAACCGCCGGCGACGTAGGCGCTGACGAGCGCACTCTGGATCTTCTTGCGGTCGTTTTGCACAAGGCGGCTGTCGATGCGGATCAGGTGTCGCGTCCGCGCCGCCTCGGCACTTGCCGCAACGTACGCGGCCGATTGCGCGAGATAGACCGAGCTGATCTGTTCGAGGCGGGCGTTGTCGCGCGTGATCTCCGAGGCGATCGCCTGCGCCTTTGCCTTGAGATCCGAGATGTTCTCTGCACCAGCGATGTTGCACGCCACCATCGGAACGGTCATCGCGAAGACCGCGGCGACGATGA
This sequence comes from Acidimicrobiaceae bacterium, assembly GCA_027459565.1. GTDB lineage: Bacteria > Actinomycetota > Acidimicrobiia > Acidimicrobiales > Bog-793 > CAIVND01. The sequence continues at coordinate 5,504 of DAIDIA010000059.1, forward strand.
CGGGAGTCCTCCTCGATCGCCGGTCACGCAGGGGATCGATGGGTCGTTGAGGGTCGGGAGTCTCCATTTGGTCCGCGTACGGGCATACAGGCGCCCAGCCATCCGTGGGCGCGGTCATGGCGCAAAACCTAGTGGGGGAGACTGTCATTGGCAAAGAAGTCGGAGGTCCGCCCTGGATTTCGACCGTGTCGCTTGATCGTCCGCATCTTGAGGACGACCCCGGACCGGTAGGATTGACCGGTGAACGTTGCCGGAGTCATCATTTCGACCGGGCCGGAGTCGAGAATCTCCCAGGTCGGCCGGCCGTCGCGTCTGCGATCCGACTCCCTCGCGCGCGCGGCGCTCGACGCCTCGCTCGCGGAGGTCGTCGTCGTGGTCGCCGACCATGGGCGCGCCGAGCAGCTGCCCGAGGGTGTGACGGTTCTGCTCGACGAGGGTGGGAGCCAGGCCTCTGCGCTGCGATGTGCCATCGACTGGTGCATGCGAGAGGGCCACGAGGCAATCGTCTGCACGACGATCGACCGACCGCCTCCGGGCCTCGACGTCGCATTGGCACCGGGTACGTGGCGCGCGCTCGCATCGAGCACGCTCGGACCACTCGTTGTCGCAACGAAGTCGGGACGCCACAGCGGGATCTTCCGTGTCGATGCCGACATCTGGCCGATGCTTCCTCTCGACGGGGCCGTCGCACGGGCGCTTGACGCGAAGATCGAACTCCTGCGAGAGCTCGAGATCGTCGACCTCTCCGGGGAACCGGACCCCGCAGAGGCGCCCATCCCGCCTGGATCCTTCGTCGATGACGAGGTCAGCGCGCCCGATGCGCAAAGGGTGGCGGAGCTCTTGGGTCGCGAGCCCACGGGGGCGTTCACCGTGGTGGTGCGCGACCGCGCCGGGGATCCGGTCGTCATCCAGAACGCCCCCTTCCTCTTCGATGGCACACCCATGCCCACCCGATACTGGCTGGTCGGCGGGCGTGAACAGGAGGCTGTCGGACGCCTCGAGTCCTCCGGCGCCGTGCGTCTCCTGGAGAGTCGTTTCGACCCCGCGGTGATCGAGGCGACCCATGCACGTTACGCGAGCGAACGCGATGCGTTGATCGACCCGGGCCACAGCGGACCGCGTCCGACCGGTGGCGTCGGCGGGACGCGTCGCGGATTGAAGTGCCTTCACGCCCATCTCGCGTGGTACCTCGCGGGTGGCGGTGATCCCGTCGGACGCCACGTGGCGCACCTCCTCTCTGGTGAGATCGAAGGACCGGTCGCCGCGATCGACTGTGGAACGAACTCGACGCGCCTTCTGGTGCTCGATCGGGATGGATCGGTCCTCGAACGCGAGATGACGATCACGCGCATGGGCCAAGGAGTCGACAACACCGGAGTCCTCGCCGAGGCTGCGATCGAACGCACGCTTGAGGTGCTATCGCGCTACCGGGAAATACTCGATCGCCACGGCGTGGTCCGCCTGAGGGCCACGACGACATCGGCGGCGCGGGACGCGACAAACCGCGAGCGGCTCTTCGAACCCGCAAAGGCAGTCCTTGGCGTGGATCTCGAGCTTCTCGCGGGAGAGGAGGAGGGCAGGCTCTCATACCTCGGTGCGACGGCCGGGATCCCGGGAGCTGACGGACCCTCGCTCGTTGTCGATGTCGGGGGAGGTTCGACGGAGTTCGTTGCGAGTCCAGGAGATCCTGAGCGCTCAGACAATGACGTCGCCTCGCTCAACATTGGATGCGTGCGCGTCACGGAACGTTTCTTGCACGATGATCCGCCGACGCCCTCCCAGCTCGAGACCGCACGTTCCTCGATCAAAGACAACATCGCGGACCTTCGGGCCGAGATACCCGCGCTGTACGTTCCTCGCCGATGCATCGGTGTTGCGGGGACTGTCGCGACGCTCGCAACGCGTTCCCAGGGGCTTTTGACCTATGACGGCGCCAAGACCCATGGCACGAGCATCTCGCGCGAGTTTGTCGACGCGGAACTTGCCACGCTCGCGAGGACGTCGCTCGCGGAGCGACGACAGCTCCCCGGGATCGATCCCGACCGAGCCGACGTGATCGTCGGCGGCGTCCTTGTCGTGCAACAGGTTCTGGAGTGCTTCGGTTTCAACGAGATGGTGTATTCAGAGACCGACATCCTCGATGGCGTTGCGATGAGTCTCTTGCGCGGCTGAGGAGCTACTCCGCGCCCGTGCGTGGCGGCGCGGCGAGCATGAGCCGGCCGATGCGTTCGACAAAGTCGTCGAGGTTCGAGTGATGCGCATCGACATAGGCTCGACCGTTCTTCGCGAACCTCTCACGGATCGAACGATCCGAGAGGACGCGGACTGCGTCGAGGAGCTCTCCGTTGTTTCGATACCAGAGGCCGGCATTGGCGGCGCGTACGTGCTCCATCGCAGCCGAGTGATCCGGAACGATGACCGGGGAGTCGAACATCATCGATTCGATCGCCTCACGTCCAAATGTCGTCGCTGGGCGAAGATCGATGGTGAAGAGTGCGTGGGCCATCAGTCTCCAGAGATTGACCCGCGACGGGTTCACGGGAAGCGGCAACATGTTGATGTTGTCCGACAGTCTCCACTGGTCGGCATCGACCTCGGCGACCGAGACGGGAAGCACCTCCGGGATCACGTCGTCGGTCGTTCTCCAATGACGATCCGGTACCTGATCCCGTGACACCGTTCCGGCAACGCTCGTCACGATCGCATGGGTGACCGACCCCTCGCGCGCGCCAGGTTCGCTGCCGAACCGGCGGATCACAAGGACGAAGGGTTGGAAGAAGCGAACGCCAAAGAGCGTGTCCTCGGTTGCCGCGCGATTCACCGAGAGGGCGAGATCGAGCGGCTCGATCGAGTCGACGCGCGCCGGGAAGGACTCCTTGAAGTGTCGCAGCTCCCCCGGGTCCGAGGCAATCACGAGATCGGCAACGTCCATGATGGCCTGGACGTGGCGGTCCTTGGCCAGTGGTGCGCGCGTTCGAAGGGGCATGAAGACGATCCGCGTGTCGCGCGCGACGCGCAGTCGCGTGAGGTCGTAGGGGTGTGTGCAACCGATGAGGAGGATCACCTGCGGATCGAGGTCCTCGACGCAGGCGGTGACGTCGCCATCCACGTGGGCCTGTCCATCGATGCCCGCAATGAGATCGTCGGGCAGGGCCTCGCGGCGCAGGTCGAGTCCGAGCGCGATGCCGAGCAGTACCTCGTGTCGTCGATCCGGGAGTGTCACGGGGAACCGATGGACCCTAAAGACGCTGTCGCGAACTGTGGCCGCCGTCGACGCGGATGCATCAAGATGGATGACGTCGACACGGAAATGGCGCGACAGGGCACCGGCAACGAGTCGGACGACGGAGATGGACTCAGACTCGTCCTCTCCCCACACCGGGGTGATGATCGCGAGCCTGCCGAGCGGGCGAGGCGGGTTCATCGGGTCAGGATCGCTCAGAGGGTGTTCCGCTCGTGTCGATCCGACCGTCAACGTATCTCGACAGTGAGAGCAGATCCGTGCGGACGAGATCGAGGATCTCCCGTTCGTCGTTTCCGGCCACTTCGTCGATCCGGTACGCGAGCGCGTCGATCGACTGCGCGAGCGCGGCGCGGAACTCCTGTTCCTCGGTGAAGTACCGGTCGAAGGCAGAGTTCATCAGCCGTGCGACGATGCGCAGGAAGAGCGCCTTTGGGCCCTTCCCGGAACCGGAGTTGCGTCGCGCGGGGCCCATGTCCCAACGATGGTGCAGGTGATGGATGCTGGGATGGAAGTGGATCGCCTCGCGTTCGGTCCGCACGAGCAGTTCATCGAAGGTTCCCTGCGGGACCCAGTTGCGCGGATACTCGACCGGGGCGCTGTTGACGATCTCCCTCAGGCGTTCGACAACGAGCGCTGCGTCAAGATCGACCTCTCCAGGTAGGTCTTCCATCGGTAGTCCTCCTGCGGTGTAGCGAGCGGGCACCAGTAGCGCCAGTGGCTCAGGTTTCTGTTCATGTACGGGTCACCTGCGATGATCTCGTCCGCCCACCGGGCGACGATGACACCGTGTTCGACGAGGTCATCGGTGTGGCCACGGCTCCGGGACTCATGGTGGATGAGCTCCGCGAGTGGCGTGTACACGACGAGAAGTCCCTGTCTGCGGACCTTGAGGCAGAAGTCCACGTCATTGAAGGCTACAGCCAGTTCCTCGCCGAATCCGCCGACTCCGTCGAAGACCGCCCGCCTCGTCATCAGACATGCTCCCGTCACGACCGAGCAGTTGCGCGTGGAGATCGACGTCGAGTTGTATCCCGGCCGGTCCGCTGGTAGTCCGCGAAGTATGTGGCCAGCGATGCCGCCGAGGCCGATCACGACGCCGGCGTGCTGGATGGTTCCATCGGGATAGAGCAGTTTCGCTCCGACAACGCCGACCTCGGGTCTCATCGCGTGGCCGAGCATTGCGTGCAGCCAACCCGGACGGTTTGCCTCGATATCGTTGTTCGAGAACAGGAGCACCTCGCCGGTTGCCCTGGCCGCGCCGAAGTTGTTGACCGCGGACCAGTTGAACGGCCGGTCGTACCTTGCGACGATCACGTCCTGGTCTTCGGCGAGTCGGTCGAGCAGCGCCATGGTCTCGGGGAGTTCGGAGTTGTTGTCGACGAGGACAAACTCAAAATTGTCATAGCCCGGATCGCGGCGCATCGTCTCGATGCAGGTCGCGAGCATCTTCGGCTCGTCGCGAAAGGGGATGATGATGCTGACGCGCGGGTGATCAGGGACCTCGCGTCGTACGTGGTATCGACCGGGATACCGATCGTCCTGCGTGACCTCTCCGGGTTCGTTGCGACGTTTGAGGGCGTCGGCGATTGCCCTGGTCCCTGCGTCGTAGGCCCAGGGTTTTGCCACCGATGCGGTGGTGTCCGAGGCCGCCGAGCCCGGTAGGGTCCGCCAGTGGTAGAGCACCTCGGGAATATGCACGATCTCACTCGCGAGTTCGCTGGCGCGAAGTGCGAGGTCGTAGTCCTGACTCCCGTCGAACTCCCTTCGCAGCCCTCCGACGCGTTGCATCAGCGCGCGGGAGAGGACGGCGAGATGGCAGGTGTAGGCGAAGCTCAAAAGGAGGTCCGGCGACCAGTCCGGCTTGAACAGCGGATCGAACCGCTCCCCACCAAGGCCGATCTTGTCTTCATCGGAGTAGATGAATTCCGCGCCTGGCGATGAGGAGGTCGTCCTCGCGACCGTCGCGAGGGCGTCTTTGGTGAGTTCGTCGTCGTGGTCGAGGAACGTGATGTAACGTCCGCGCGAGAGTGCGAAGGCGGCATTCGTCGCTACCGAGATCCCCGACTGCGCCTCAAGGCTTGTGACGCGGATCCGGGAGTCCCTGCGGGCGAGCCGCGTCAGGAATTCGGTGATCTCTGGGTCGTCGGAGGCGTCGTCGCAGATGCACAGCTCCCAGTCCGCATGACTCTGGCGAAGAACCGATCCAACACTTCGCTCGAGCGCCCACATCGGTGTCTTGAACACCGGCATGAGCACGCTGAACATCGGCTCTGTGCTCTTGGGATCCCTCGTTGTCGGCGCTGTCGCGGTGGGGTCTTCGGGTCCCCCGACGACGGTCGGTTGTCGGCGTTGTTGGAGCCAGCGGTGATACGCGCGTCGGTCCTCGCTCGCGCTGAGCGGGTACGGGTCGTCGGGTCCGGGTTCGCGGAATGCGCCGAGCTCGTCGTCGATGATCTGCTCCTCGCTGCCACCACCTTGTCGCTGGCGCGGGCTGCGTTTTGGGGTTGTCGCTGCATCCGGATCCCTGCCGAGCACTCGGGCGAGCTGACCCGTCGCCCAGATGAGTCCCGCGACCAGTCTTCGCTGTTCGGTTTCGAGCTGATCGATCTTCGCGAGCAGCGCGCGTTCGCGGTCGTTGTCCGGGCCGTGCTCTCTGGGGGGCGCGACGTCCCCTCGGCGCTCGCGGGGTGCGTTGGCGTGCTTGGCGTCGGTCATCTGGCCTCTTCGGGAGGTCTCCATGGAGAGGTGGTTGTGCCTTTGAGCGAGTGTAGGCGCTGGACCCGTGACGCTGGGGTCGACAGCTCGCCATCGGCCCATTTGCGCAACGGAGTTGCGCATCTTTCGATGTGGCGCGATTGTGGCAGTGCTCATGGAAGCTCTCTTTCGATGAATGATCTCGACCCCGTGCTCACGGGCCGCCGCCTTGTTCTGCGGTCTTTGCGACCTGAGGACTTCGACGCGTGGAGCGAGGTACGTACACGCTGTCGTGACTGGTTGATCAAATGGGAACCACGGCCGGCGCGCGCGCCCTATCCGATGGAGGACCGTCCCACCTTTGGCGCGCGTTGTGTCATGAGAGAGCGCGAACGCGGTCTCGGTACGGGTTTTGCGTTCGGAATGTTTCGAGATGGCGTCTTTCTCGGTGAATCGAATATCTCATCGATCCAGCGCGGTGCGATGCAGGGTGCCTACATCGGTTACTGGATCGATGAGGATGCAGCGGGCAACGGGTACGTCCCAGAGGCCTGCGCCCTTTTGTTCCGTTTTGCCTTCGAAGATCTTGGACTGCACCGCGTGCAGATATCGATCGTGCCGCGGAACTACCCAAGTCGACAGGTCGCGCGCAAGTTGTGGCTTCGCGGCGAGGGCATCGCGCTCAAGTATCTCGAGATCGACGGCACGTGGGAGGATCACGTGCGCTACGCGATCACCGCGGAGGAGTGGGCCGAACGACGCGACCGCTACGCGAAGCTGTGGTTCGAAAAGGACGACAGCTCTCCGTGATCCGAAAGCGCCACAAACACGCGCCTGGTCCCCCGACGGTTGGTCAGGGACGACCGGCCCCTATGTAGCCGCCCCAGTAGATCTGCTGGTACATCACGTTCTCACCGGTCTGTGGTGCCGCGATAACCGTGTTTGTGCCATACGGGCCTGAACCGACGTACATCACATCGTGGGTCACAGGCTGGCCTCCGTCATCGGGGAAGAAGTAGTACAGGATGTCACCGGGCTCAAGGGTGATGGTGTTGTTGACGATCGATATCGGCCCGGACTGCTGCGTGAGGAGATATTGGAAGTAGGCGTTGTGGGGCAGAGTCACGCCAGCCGCCTGCCAGGCGAACATCGTGAGGCCCGAGCAGTCAAAGCCGGTCGAGGTACTCGATCCTCCCCATGAATAAGGCACGCCGACGACAGACTCGGCAGCTGCGACAGCCGCGTTCCCCGCAGTGGTTGCCGGGCCGAGAACCACCGTTGGAGCGCCGATGTTGTTCGCGGTGACAGAGGCAGCGGCGGCGAGAGCCGCTGCCGCGTTCGAGGCGCCCGATGGATCGGCCGCCGCGGCGGTCTGTGCGAGGAGTGAGGCATTCTGGGCCTGGATCTGAGCCTGTGAACGCGCCGCGGCAGATGCAGCGGCAGCTGCCGCAGCTGCCGCTGCCGCTGCAGCGGCTGCCTGTTGCTCCGCGATGATCTGGGCGATCTGGCCCCGCACCTTCGCGAGTTCCGACTTCGCATTCTGCTGGGCTGACGCGGCACTTGCGCGCGCGGACTGCGCGTCTTGCGAGGCAGTCGCTGCCGATGCGGTGATGCTCTCCTGATGGCGCTCGTTTGCCACGATGGCCGCCTGCGCTCTTTGCACCGCCGTGACTGCGTTGTGGAGCTGGGTCGTTGCGACGCTCGCATAGGTCGAGAGGGTGTTCGCATCGGAGAGGTTCTTGCTTGACAACACGGCGACCGCATCTGCCTGGGCGCCGACGCCGTAGACGTATGCAGCGACACTCGCTCTCCTCATCTTGAGCCGCGCGACTTTCAGCTCGCGCGCCTCACGACGCACCTGATGTCGGATCTCGATGAGCTTCGCCTGGTCGGCCTGGTACTGCGCGTTCGCTTGGCCATACTGTTCGGAGGTGATCTGCAGCTGCTGGTTGTCCGAGTTGATCTGCGACGCGATCTGAGCTGCCTGTGCCTTGAGCGACTGTGTTGAGGTTCCCGACGTATCGGTCGCGCCTGCGATGCTTGTGGCGAATGGCGCGCCTGTTCCGACGAGCGCGGCAAATGCGCCCAAGGAAATCACTCGCGATATTTTGTGCACCCATCAACTCTGACCACATTGGGCGATGAAGTCAAAGCACCCCCCGATATTGGTGCACGCGCGCCAATGCGACGAGCGTAGAGTTTTGGTCGTTGACTTGATCGCGAGTCGATATGGGGACGTAGCCCAACCGGCAGAGGCAGGGCACTTAAAATGCTCCAAGTGAGGGTTCAAATCCCTTCGTCCCCACATTCAATCCGACACCTGTCACACGTATCGCGCAAGGTGTCTGCTCTGAGATCTCCGCGCGGGCATCGACCGTGGCAATCGGACGCGTCGCGATACACCACAGACACCATGGATGTGAGTGTTGGCCGTTCCGCGCTCGCGGTGCAGTTGCGAAATCGATCGCATCTCGGCGAGTGCGGACGAGCGCTCAACGACGCGTCATCGCCGGGGCGTTGTCACTACTTTGTAGCTGCGCGACTCTCGCCAGCGTCGAGGGCCATCAAAGGCAGTCGGACGCCGAAGCGCCACGTGGCGATTCCCATCCCTGCGACAAACATGCAGATCGACGCAATCTCTACGGCGTCCGTACCAGCGTCATAGGTCAGCCAAAGGTATTCATCGAAGAAGCGACTGAGACCCCACAGACTCATCGCGAGCGCCGCGATGAGTCCGCGCGCGATCCAGCCTTTTTTCAGCGCGTGCTCGACGATCATGAGTATCAGGAATATCGCGACACATTCCACTCCCTGGATGAGCGGCACCGGAATTCGCTTGCCGGATTGACCCGCGTAATACATTCCGAACCACTGCTGCGTTGGTTTGCCGCCTCCTGCAATCATGAACTGCGGACCAAGGAATCGGCCGATCGCCCACGCGATCACGAGGACGGGCGCGACGAGGTCGAGTCCATCGACTGGTCGGAGTTCCGGGCAGCGCCGGTGCGCGCTCGCGATTCCGACCGGAAGGGCGAGGGCGAGCCCTCCGAACGACGAGAGACCTCCATTCCAGATCGCGAGGATCTCCGCGGGATGGAGCTGGTAGTACGACAGGTTCGCGAGGACATGCACGAGCCGAGCGCCGACGATGGAGGCGACCACGATCCAGATGAACGTGGTCGAGAGCCAGGCATCGGGATAGCCATTCTTTCGAAGACGAAGCGCAAAATAGCGATACCCGACCCAGAAGGCGATGGCGAGACCGATGCCG
>DAIDIA010000060.1 GCA_027459565.1 Acidimicrobiaceae bacterium
GTAGAGCAGGTGCAAGATCGCATGGGTGATGCCACCGATGTATTGGTCGACCGGCATGAAGTGGCGCGCCGCTTCGAAATTCACCGGCTCGTCATCGTCGAGTGGGTCGGTGAAACGAAGGAAATACCATGACGAGTCGACGAAGGTGTCCATCGTGTCGGTCTCGCGTCGCGCCGGGCCGCCACAGGTCGGGCATGTCGTGTGGAGAAATCCCGCGTGAGACTTGAGAGGTGACTCGCCCGTGGGCAGGAACTGGACATCTTGTGGCAACAGCACCGGAAGCTGGTCCTCGGGGACCGCAACGATGCCATCTCTGTCGCAGTACACAACGGGGATTGGGCATCCCCAGTAGCGCTGGCGGCTGATGAGCCAGTCCCGAAGGCGATATTGGACCGAGCGGCTTCCGACGTCCTGAGATTCGAGCCATTCGATCGATCTCGCCTTTGCCGTCGCAATGTCGAGACCATCAAGGAATCCGCTGTTGATCTTGGTGCCCTCGCCGGCGTATGCACCATCGAGGAAGTCCGAAGGTGTGGCGACGGTGCGGACGACCGGGAGTCCGTAGATCTTCGCGAAGTCAAAGTCACGCTGGTCCTCGGCGGGGACGGCCATGATCGCGCCGGTTCCGTAACTCGAGAGCACGTAGTCCGCGATGTAGATCGGGATCCGCTCACCGTTGTAGGGGTTGATCGCGTAGGTGCCGGTGAAGGCCCCGCGTTTCGAGAGTTCGCCCTCGGTGGATTGCCGTTCGATGTCGGACTCGCCGATAGCAAGCTCCTTGAGCGAGCGGACCTGATCGCGTTGAGTGTCGGTGGTGAGTTCGTCGACGAGGGGATGCTCGGGGGCAAGCACTAAGTAGGTGGCGCCAAACCCCGTATCCGGACGGGTTGTGTAGACCTCGATCGAGGTGTCCGGGTCGCCATCCACTGCGAAGCGGATGCGGGCGCCCTCCGAGCGACCGATCCAGTTCCTCTGCATCGTCTTGACCCGCTCGGGCCAGTCGAGTCCGTCAAGGGCATCGACCAGCTCATCGGCGTATTCCGTGATGCGCAAGAACCACTGTTCAAGACTGCGCTTTTCGACGACATCGCCGGATCGTTCACAGGTTCCGTCGCTCTCGACCTGTTCGTTGGCGAGAACCGTCTGACATCCCGGGCACCAGTTGACGAGACCGCCCTTGCGATATGCGAGGTCATGCTTGAGCAGGTGGGTGAAGATCACCTGGTTGAAGCGAATGTATGCAGCGTCATGACTGCGGATCTCCCGTCTCCAGTCATAGACCGCACCAAGGCGAAGCACGCTCTGCTTGAGCTCGGCTATGCGCGCCTCTGTGTATTCGAGTGGATGGGCACCACCTTTGATTGCGGCGTTTTCGGCGGGAAGTCCGAACGAATCGAAGCCAAACGGCGAGAGGACCCCGAATCCCTGCATGGTGCGGAATCTGACGAGGACGTCGCCGAATGTGTAGTTGCGGATATGCCCCTGATGCGCCTGTCCACTTGGATACGGGTACATCGAAAGCACGTAGTACGGGGGACGGGTATCGTCATTTTCAATCTCGTAGGTGCCATCTTGCATCCAACGCCTTTGCCAGCGCGTCTCTACCTCGTCGAATTCATAGTGTTCAGCCACGCCTACACGCTAGTGCTCACTCGTCGAATGCCGAGATGTGGCTGCTCGGCAAGTCTCGTTGGCACAGACGGATGAGAGAGCCGTGCGCGACGAGAGGGATGGGTGCAACCGGGGTGTCGAGTCTGCGTGGTCGCTACGGTGCGTCGCTGACATCGACGGGTGCCGGCAACTCACCGGCGAGTTCGTGTTCGCCTGTCTCGGGCTTCGCGTCGAGGCGCACAAGGAATGGGAGGGCGACCAACCCGGCAATCGCGAGAGGCACACCGCCGATGTACCACGCCCAGCGCGGACCCAGATGTTGGCCCACATATCCCACGATTGGGCCACCGATCGGTGTGGAGCCGACCCAAGCAACCGACCAGATTGCCATCACCCGCCCGCGCATCGAGGGAGCGGCAGCCATCTGCAGTTTGGTCTTCGAGATCGCGTTGAATGCCACGCTTCCATACCCGACCAGCACCATCGCGGGATACTCGAGCGTGAGAGAGGGACTGATTCCCGCGAGGACGCAGGTGGCACCCCAGCCAATCGCCGCGTACGCAAGTCCACGATTTGTCGGCTGGGGACGCGCCGCGGTGACCAACCCGCCAACCACCGCGCCGAGTCCAACGCAGGCAAAGAGCGTCCCGTATGTATTGCCGTTGCCGTTGAAGGTCTTCTGCGCGATCAGCGGGATCGAGACCTGGAACTCCCAGGTGAGGGTTCCCGCTACGACGAGCAACAAGAGCGGGAGCAAGAGCTCTGGTCGTCCAAGGATATGACGAAGTCCGGCACGGATCTGACCACGCTCGCGTACGGGATGATCGGCAACCTCGAGCTCATGGATCCGGATGAACGAAAGGGTGACGAGAACGACGACGAATGACAGTGCATTGACAGCGAAACAGGTGCCGACACCAAAACCCGCGATCACAATACCGGCAAAGCCCGGGCCGATGACGCGACCCGCATTGATCATGACGGAATTGAGTGACACCGCGTTCGAGAGTTCCTTGACAGGCACGAGGTCGGAGAGGATCACCTGACGCGCGGGATTGTCAACGACCTGGATAAGTCCGAGTCCAAGCGCCATGAGGTCGATGAGGAGGATGTCTGCCCTCCCGATTATCACAACCCAGGCGAGGATGCCGCACAGAACACCCGAGAACGCGTTCGTGAAATAGAGCATCTTGATTCGGCTGAACCGGTCGACAATGAGACCACCCATCGGCCCAAGCACCAGCATCGGGAGCGTCCTTGCGGCCATGAGGAGCCCGAGGTCGGTTCCGCTTCCGGTGAGGTGCAGGACCAGATATGCCTGGGCGACGCTCTGCATCCATGATCCGGCGATTGAGATCATCTGCCCGAAGAAATACATGGTGAAATTGCGGTAGGCAAACGACGAGAGCGCTGAGGGGCGTCTGAACCGCGGAGCCAGCTTCGAAGACCCATCGACCTTTGAGTCGAACAAGATTGTGCCCTCCGGAATAAACTTCGACTGTCTAACGATTTTGTCACCTCGGCGCGTTGCTGGCTGGGAAAATCCCGACACGGAGCATCTGGAGGAGGCGACACCTGGTGGTGGAGGCCCCGAGAGATCCCGCGTTCTCACCCAGGCGGTAGAGTCCCGTTCGTCAGTCAAGCTCGATGATGTCAGTCGACGGCACCGGGGAGTTCGTTTTATGGATGGAGCGGGGTCGTTCGTTTCGGAGAATCCACAGGCGACATTGGTGACCCACCGCCACGACGGCGGTATTCAGGCGTCGCCGATACGGGTGCTCGTGGATTCTGATGGGGCGATCGTCGCCTGCACCCGCGAGAGCACCGCGAAGGCGCACAATCTCGCGAGGGATCCGAGGTTCGCTCTCTGTGTTACGACGAAAGAATGGGTGGGTCCCTGGATCACCATCGAGGGAATCGCCAAACTGGTGCACCTTCCTGAAGCGATTGAGATGCTCAGAGCGTTCTATCTCCAGCGAGACGGAAGCGTGCTCGGCGATCCCGAGTTCTCCGACAAGATGAAAGCTGAGGAGAGGCTGATCATCCGGTTCCATGTCGAACGAACCGCCGGAACCGCGTCGGTTTAGTCAGGGGCCCGCATAACCGCATCCTCAGCGCTTTGGCCCTGACGAACGGACTCTCTCGCTTGAGACGGTGAGACGGTGAGCGACGTGCAACAGAGAGTCCGGCAGTTGCCGGCGCCCCTCTTCGACGCGTTCGATGGGAACGAGTTGCGTCGAGATTCCATCTCCGGAGATGAGGCTTGCAAAACTTCCCGCATGGATCGCGTCGATCGCTGCAACACCGAAGCTCGTCGCGAGAAGCCGGTCGCTTGGCGAAGGAGCGCCACCGCGTTGGATGTGCCCCAAGACGGTAAGACGTGAGTCGTACCCCGTTCGATTCGATAGCGCCAGTGCAACCTGTGCGCCCGCGGAGGCGGTCGATTTCTTCCTCGAACCAAACACGCGCGTTCCCTCGGCGACGACCACAATCGAGGAGGTCGAGCCGAGGTCGTGTCTCTGGACGATTGCGTGGGCAAGCGCGTCGAAATCCGTCTCCACCTCCGGAAGGCAAATTGCATCTGCGCCCGCGGCGATTCCCGCGCAGGCTGCGAGCCATCCAACGGTTCTTCCCATCACCTCGACAACCATCAGACGATCATGACTCTCACCGGTTGTATGCACCCTGTCGATTGCCTCCGCTGCTGTTGCTACCGCAGTGTCGAAGCCGATGCACTTCATGGTGCCGATGACGTCGTTGTCAATCGTCTTCGGGATGCCCACGAGAGGGACGCCCAACCTCGCGATCCGCGATGCGGACGTGAGCGTCCCGTCTCCACCGATGACGACAAGTGCGTCGAGTCGCTCTTCGTTCACGGTTCGACGGACCGCATCCATGCCACCTGGGTGCTGTTCAGGGTGGTAACGGTCCGTATGGAGTATCGTCCCCCCACTCTGTAAGATTCCCTTTGTCTCAGTGGTCGTGAGCAGCGACATCTCTCGTTCGACCACGCCACGCCAGCCATGGTGAAATCCGATGACTTCATCCTGGTTGAGGGTCGCGCAGCGGACAATTGCACGGATCGCCGCATTCAAGCCCGGGCAGTCTCCTCCACCAGTGAGCACGCCAACGCGCATGGATGCTCCTTCCGTGCAACGGTCATTGGTGCGGATCGGACAATGCAAAGTTATCGCCGAGGGGCCGGCGCATCGGAATCCTCAGCCCTGCTCGGAAGTTGGTGTGAGTACTCCGGTTGACCTCTGGTATTGATCACCGTGATTTGGCGCACCTGGCGGCGGTGGACGTGTCTCGACACGGGTGTGGTGGCGAACTGATTGGGTCTTCACACTTGGTAGAGTTGAGGGTCTCGGGGGCGTAGCTCAGTTGGAAGAGCGCTTGACTGGCAGTCAAGAGGTCGTGGGTTCAAATCCCATCGTCTCCACGTTGTGGCCTCTACCCCGTTTGGCCGACCTGCGAGTCGCCGCCGAAAGACCCATTGGAAGTGCTCGGGTGTGCCGCTCGCGAATGCACGCACATGACGCTTGATTGACCCGGGCGGAGCCCGACCCCTCCGGCGAGATGCGACATCCCGTCACTTCGGTTACGAGCGGGATAGGGTAGCTGGTCCAATGACGTCGTCCGCGGACGCTGCGCGCCCATGATCGGAATATCGGTGGTGGGCGTCAAGGTTCACCGAGCTGCTTCAGCGGCTCCTGTTGGTTCTCTCTGCGATGTGGCCGCTAATCCACATCGAGACCGGTTCGTGCGAGACGCACGTGAGTGACAGCTGGCGAACAGACGTGCTCAATGCAGCGGTAGTTACTAATTTCGGGTCCGAGGTCCTCGAAGAGTCGTTCGCCGCCACCGAGCACGATCGGCACAATCACCAGATGCATCTCATCGATGAGCGCAGCACGAAGGTACTGCCTGATGGTTGCCGCGCCACCGCCGACAAGAACGTCGCGGCCATCCGCAGCTTCGAACGCTGCGCGGTGAGCTGCTTCGATTCCGTCGTTGACGAAATAGAAGGTAGTTCCTCCCTGCATCTCAATGGGACGACGCGGGTGGTGGGTAAGCACGAAGACCGAGTGATGAAAGGGGGGATCCTCTCCCCACCAGCCGGTCCACTCGTGCTCGTCCCACGGGCCACGAGTGGGCCCGAACATGTTCCGACCCATGATGGTGGCGCCCACGCCCGAAGCGCGGTTCGAGAAGAAGTCATCGTCGAGCCCCTTGGTCCCGCCCTCTCTGCCGATCATTCGATTGCCGCTGTGCGTAGCGAACACCCATTCGTGCAGCTGCATACCGCCGACGCCGAGTGGATTATCGAGTTCCTGGTGGAGCCCCGCCGCGTAGCCATCGAGTGAGATTGAGAAATTTCGAACGAGCAACCTCGACATTGGGATTCTCCTTCCGTCTGGACTCAATTGACCGGATCAGCCACAGTACATACGGATCGCAGGCGACCCAATCATGAACCGAATGACCTGCCCCGGGGTGTCCGTGGGCACCGGGTCTGTGTGACGCTGTCTCCGGTCGGTGTATTGCAGCGTCAACCCTCGCATCTCATTTCCAAAGATCCAATATTCCCTCGGCGTCGTGTCCTCGGCTCGGGTGAT
>DAIDIA010000061.1 GCA_027459565.1 Acidimicrobiaceae bacterium
CGGCGGACTGTCCCAGCGGAGAACTGGATGAACAATGGTGCGCGGATTTCGCGGCGTGGGCGTGGAGGTCTGCAGGAATCGAGTTCACCTATCGGTACCAGAACGGATACATCAATTCATCGTCTGCAAGCTTTTATGAATGGGCCGCACGTCGGGGTACTTGGCACGCTGCAGGTTCTGGGTATGTGCCGCTTCCAGGTGACGTTGCAGTCTATGGACTCAATACTGAGACTCTTGTCGCGGCACACGTCGCGGTTGTCGTCGGCTCATCTGGAGCCGATCACGCTCCGGCGGCAGTTAACGGGGACGCGAATCACAACAGTTTCAGCGACGTTGAATTTGTGACCAACGAACTTCATCCGGACGCAAAGAATCCCGGGGTGACTCTTTCAGGATATGCCTCTCCTCTGCCGTGATTCTCGAAACCTTCAGGCACCGATGACTACGATCGGATCCGAGGAGCCGGTTGCAGGGAGCACGGAAGAGGGGGCGTGATGATCGACGGCGAGAGTGGCGCGCTAGGAGAGGTCGAAGAGTTTGTGCGTTGGCTTGGCAAGGCGGACGCTCTGCGCGAGGTCTTTCCCGAATATGTGCTTCATGACTCCTCCGACTATCGAGCCGCATGCGATGAAATACGCGCCCGCCGGAGGGGCGTCACCGCAATAGCAGAGCAGCTCAATCCGGGAATCGCACGCAGAATCAATACCTGTCTCGACAAGGACGATTTGGAGGCGACCGCGATCGCCTGCCAAAGGCTCTTTCTCATCCTCGAGCCAGAGGGCCATCTCGAATGCTGATTAGGTCTTCGGCCAGACGCTAAAGGCTCCGGGGAGGGAGCGAGGCAATGCGTCGTGCGAGGTTCACGGCGTGATCGCCGAGGCGTTCGTAGAATCGAGCGACAAGGATCACCTGTGACGATACATGCATCGGCATTGTCGACTTCGCCACCTCTTCTGTGAGCTGGTCGCGAAGGGTGTCGAGTTCCTCGTCGGCGTGGTCGACCTCCATCGCATCGAGATCGCGGTCGAGATAGGCATCCGCGGCCTCGCGCCACATGGCAATGGCGATCTCGCTCATTCTCTGAAAAATGCCGCGACTGCGTGGTGACATCGAAGGTCCCATATTGAACCGGGCACGCTGCGCGATATGTTCTGCGAGGTCGGCGCTTCGCTCAAGTTCCGGCAATATCAAAAGGACGTTGATCAAGTGACGCAGGTCCAGAATCTGCGGATCAGTCGTCTCGATACGCTCCCAGACGTATCCCTCGATCTCGGAGGTGAGGTCATCAATGACAAGGTCTGCCTCGACAATGCTGTCAGCAGTATCCCTCTCATCGCCGAGCAACGCCGTCGTCGCCCCTGCGAGCGCTTCGCTGACCAATGCGAACAGCCGCATGACGCCAAGGTCAATCGTCGATTGAGGTTGCACGGCGCTATTCACAGACCCAAGGTTACTGTTTGGGATTGCCACGTATCCTCAATGTGCGCCCAACATGGATGGAGAAAAGTCAAGGTCCGGCAAGATATCGTCCTGCGTTCCTGGCGAGTCTGCGTTTTGCGAAACCGTAGAATCAATCAAAGAGTGAGGGTTCCTCTTCGGCAATCCATTCGAAGAGCGGCTGGAATGCATACCAGCCAGCCTTGGGAGTTCCGCTCTGAGATCGCGTGAGCTCAGCAATTTCAGGTGAGATCAGTTTGGGTTTTCCTGCTGCCTCTGCGAGGAGCTGGGACTCGCATGATCGCTCCATCTTTATGAACCACCACGCTGCCTCATCCACTGTCGCTCCCACGGTAAGCAGGCCGTGGTTCTGCAAAATAATCGCCTTGTTCTCGCCGAGGGTGTGTGCCAGTCGCTTTCCCTCCTCGGGATCGAGAACAACACCAGTGAACTCATCGAACACCGCATGGTCGCCGTAGAACGAACAGACGTCCTGCGTTATCGGATCAAGTGGCCTACCGAATGACGACCAGGTCTTTCCATACATCGAATGCGCATGGGCAGCTGACACCACATCTGGCCGGGCAGCATGTACCTGGGAATGAATGGCGAATCCCGCCGCGTTGACGTTCCTCGCGCCCTCGACGACCTCGCCCCTTTCGTTTACCAGGAGGAGGTCGCTGACTCTCACCTGGGCAAAATGCCTGCCGTATGGATTCACCCAGAAATGATCAGGGAGCTCCGGGTCTCTCGCGGTGATATGGCCGGCAGTGCCCTCGCTCCAACCAAAACGCGCGAATATGCGAAGAGCCGCAGCAAGATGCTGCTTGCGATACGTGCGCTCCTCCTCGACAGTGGGGAACGAGGGAATCTCGGGGCGCGGTTGGGCTTTCATGATCCTCCCTCTCGGCAATATCAGTACCTGAGAACACGTAGCCTGCTGCAACGAGGTTACTTCGCCTGCACAACAATTTCCGGCCCGGCATCGGTTGGCCGAGAAGAGCCACGGTGGATGATCCCGCAGAACAGAGCACAGGACAACTTGTTAGCGTAGCTAAGCACTGGCCGAGGCCGTTGAGTGGATGCGATGGTTGCGAGTCCCGACGAGTGGAGCACCTCCGCCACGCGGGCATGAGACCGGTCCGGAGAGGATCATCCGGTTCCGGGACGGTGTTGCGCCTTCGCTCCCGGATGCATAGTCGTGTCGCTGGAGACTCGGCGACAACAGTCATCGCCGGACCACTAGCGCGCGAGGCTTCGGTACTCGCAATTTGGAGCCTTCATGAACGGCAATTGCCCTTCGCCGAAGAACTCCAGACCAAGCGTCACCCCATCGGGACCATGCGGTAGACAATTCAAAGCGCATTCGTTGCGGCGAGGCGTACGGAGGTCTCCACCTCGCGTGCGTCGGGCTGACGATTGCGCCAACCCCTGGCGTGCGTTGCCCGCATTCGTGCGCGACGGATTTCTCTGCGTGCTTAAATCGATTCCATATGAGCGATCGTGAGATTTCACCAGTTATTTGGCGCTGCAAGCGTTGCGGGGGATTGATCCATCCCTCGGATGATCGCAACCCCATTGCCTGGTGTGCGAGATGCGCACGTCTCGTTGAAGGAGTTCGCGACGGTGGCTGAGAACAGGTCAACTCGCGAATCTTTGGTTGAGGCTGACGTGAATGCGTCACAAGATCCGGCGATAACCAGACGTGACCGTATTCTCAACGAACGTCTCGCCGAGTTTGGAACGACGATCTTCGCCGAGATGTCAGCTCTGGCTCTGGCCACCAGATCGATCAATTTGGGACAGGGGTTCCCGGATACCGACGGCCCGGATGAGGTCAAGGCTGCAGCGATCGAGGCGATCAACAACGGGCACAACCAGTATCCCCCCGGACGCGGCATTCCCGAGCTGCTTGATGCAGTCTCTCAGCATCAATCGCGCTTCTATGGACTTCAATACAGCCCCGATCGAGAGGTGTTGATCACCGCAGGCGCCACCGAGGCAATCACTGCAGCTGTTCTTGCTCTGTGTGAACCGGGAGACGAGGTCTTGCTCTTCGAGCCCTACTACGACTCTTATGCCGCGGCCATTGCAATGTCAGGCGCCCTTCGCAGGACAATTTCTCTGCAACCCCCAGACTGGGAGTTTGACCCGTCAGAGCTTCGACGTGCAATTTCACCCAAAACGCGCCTTATCTTGCTCAACACTCCGCACAATCCAACGGGCAAGGTATTCAATCGGCGCGAACTTGAGACGATTTCGGAGATAGCCAACGAGTTCGATCTCATTGTCATTACCGATGAGGTATACGAGCACCTTGTGTATGAAGGAGCTCATCTCGCGCTCGCCTCCTTCGAAGGTATGCGGGATCGCACAATCACAATCTCATCCGCAGGAAAGACATTCTCGTTCACCGGGTGGAAAATTGGTTGGGCATGCGGATCTGCGCCGCTGATCAGTGCGGTCCAAATGGCGAAACAATTCCTCACCTACGTCAATGGTGCACCATTCCAATATGCGATCGCGGGGGCTCTGAAGCTACCGGATGCGTACTTCCAAGGTCTCCGCGCACAAATGATGCGCAAACGGGATCTACTTTCAATGGGACTCGCGGAGATCGGGTTCGAAGTATTGCCGACCTGTGGTACCTATTTTGTCAACACCTCGATATCTTCTCTATCGGATGAGGAGTCGATGACCTTTTGCCGGCTGCTTCCAGAGCGGTGTGGTGTAGTCGCAATACCCATGAGCGTTTTCTTTGATTCAAAGACGATCGGGCCAGACCTGGTGCGGTGGGCGTTCTGCAAGCGTGACGAGCTTCTCCGGGATGCCATCACGCGTCTGCACTATTTCAAGCGCCCCGAGAGTGCTATTTCACCAAGAGCTTGATCGCCACGGAGAGTCCGGCAACGATAATTACGGAACGCAACACGGGATTGGGAAGCCGTCGTCCGACGTGTGCTCCAAACTGCCCTCCGAGGATCGATGAGACCGCAATGATCGCAACGAATACCCAGTTGACATGTGCAAAAGCAATAAACAAAATGCCGGCGATAGCGTTTGCCATGAAGGTGAGGACATTTTTCAATCCGTTGAGGCGCTGAAGGGTTTCATCGAGACCGATCGCCAGAATGGCCATCATGATGACGCCTTGGGCCGCGCCGAAGTAACCGCCGTACACGCCTGTCGCAAAGATGCCAGCCCTCAGCCAGCCACTACCGTGCTGGTGTCTTGGTCCCCGTGAAGCGAGGATCCGAGCGATGCGCGGCTGGACTATCACCAGCGCAACCGCGGCGAGAACAAGCCATGGGACTATTGCGACAAATGCGGACGGCCGATAGAGCAGCAGTAACCCACCGGTCAATCCCCCCGCAGCTGAGTATGGGAGGAGCGTGCGCACGCGCTGCGCCTGTCCGACCAGTTCGCGTCGGTAACCGTGAATACTGCTGGCATTTCCTCCCGTTATCCCAACACTGTTCGTGATATTGGCAATGAAGGGTGAGAGGCCCAGCGCAACCAATGTCGGGAAGGTAATCAATGATCCGGAACCGACGATCGAATTAATGGTGCCGGCACCAAATCCTGCAGCAAAGACGGCAAGTATGGCAAGAATTCCGAGATGATGGTGCGTCTGCAGGGTCGCGAAAAGGTGTCCAAAGCGCAAGAGACAGGTCGCTCGCTATCGCACAGATGGTTTGTTGATGCCGCTCAAGATGGGACTAACTCGCTGCGATCGCGCCATGGGCCTGATCTGGAGAATGCACCCACGCCCAAGCCTCCGCGAGCTTGAGAACCGAATCGCTAGTTGACCCCTGCGAAAGATGCTGGAGTAGTCGATCAGATATCGCGTCAAGCAGCTCAGTTTGCGTTGCCATCGATCACCTCTTGTGAGTGTCCAGCTCGTCGATGACGAGATTGATGGGATTCACAATAGGAGAGAAAGATTGCGATTGCGCAATCTGCCCCCCTCGCCGCTCTGGCACCCCGCATGCCTCGCCATTCCCGCCGAAGTCGCTCGGTTTCACGGATACGCCAACGTGCCTAGAATGGGTTGACATGAAAGACGCTCACGCTCGATTCCTCGATTACCTGCAAAAGTGGTGGACTGCGCAGATTGACGCCGCAGATGGTGCCGCCGGATGGGCGAACGGACGCGATACCCACGCGCTTGCCTCCCAATTTCGTAGGGATCCCCAATTTGAGATCGCTCAGGCGAGCTTGTTGCATCGCCGTCTCTCGCCCTTTGAGGCTCGCGATGCCGTTGACCATCTCAACCCGCTGCCAGAGCTGACGGATGCCGAACTGCTGACCGATGCACTCGTACGAGCTAGTTCGACCGCGCGACGGGTTCGCACAACCACGGCCGCAGGGGCAGTCGTGACGATTTCTGCGCTCGTGCTACGCAGGGCACTTCGCAAACGCTCATAAATTCGACCATCGACTCGGCCGACTCCTATGCCAAGCCAACGCGAGGCCGGACATCGCATCTGGACGGTGCCGAACGCACTCTCGATTGGCAGAGTTGTGCTCTTCGCCTGGTTCCTTCAGGAGCTCTTCTTTGTACAAGATCGCTTTCTGGCCGCAGTGGCGCTTTCCGTCGCTGGAGTCACCGACTACTTAGACGGCCTGATTGCTCGCCGATTCCATCAGACAAGTGAACTCGGTAAGTTTCTGGATCCGGCAGTGGATCGACTGATGACGACCGGAACCTTGGTCTCCTTCATGGTCTTTGGAGCTTTGCCGGTCTGGCTGGGATCGCTGATACTGGCGCGAGAGGTAGTCGTGAGTGTCGCGGCGCTCTTCGTCGCCTCCAAGGGCATCCGGGAGATTGAGGTCGTCTTCGTCGGCAAACTGGGAACCTTTGGGTTCATGTGCGCGCTTCCGATGATACTTTTCGGCTCGGGTCAGGGCTCGGTTGAGCACGCGTTTGGTGCGGTAGGTTGGATCATTCTCGTGCCGTCGCTGGCTCTGGCCATAATCTCAGCCTGGATGTATCTGCCGCGGATCAGAACGGCAATGAACGCCAAATAGGGTTGGCGATCTTGCATTGGACAGGGACGGCGGCGAGCGGAAAGGGAGGCGACTGCACCGCCCGATTCTGCCGGCTCGGCGTCGACCATTGACTACGATGCGCTCATGAACATTCCAGACGACCTTCGCTATACGAGCGACCACGAATGGGCGCGCAGACTAGATTCCGGCATCTGCGTCGGGATCACCGATTTCGCACAAGGGGCGTTGGGCGACGTCGTTTTTGTCGAGCTTCCCAAACCCGGGGATGAGATCGACAGGGGAGCAAAAATTGGAGAGGTGGAGTCGACGAAATCCGTCTCCGAGGTCTATGCCCCGATAGCAGGGAAGGTGACGGAAGTAAATACCGCGCTCGCGGGTTCTCCCGAAATGATCAACTCCGACCCATACGGTAAGGGGTGGTTCTGTACCATCGCTCCGCGGGACGCACATGACTTTGAGGACTTGCTCAGCGCGTCACAATACGAAGATTTAACACACGAGTAACGCAGGGCTTTTTTCCCCTTCAAAGACCACCTTTCAGTGGAGTACCGTATAAAGCGTGTTCTGTCCAAGCTGCGGTCACCGTAATCCTCTCGGGGTCAATTTCTGTTCTTCATGCGGCGCGTCGCTTTCCGGCGTTACCTCGAATACGGCTGCTTTTGTACCGGACGACCCCTCAGTCGAGCTTGCGTCTGATGAGATTCTGAGGGAGATCGGCGAGCTTGACCTGGGCACTGGCGTACTCATCGAAAAGAGCGGCGCAGACGCGGGGACCAAACACTTCCTTGCGCAACCAAGCGTCACCGTCGGACGCCATCCAGAGAGCGACATCTTTCTTGATGACATCACCGTATCTCGGAGGCACGCAGAGTTCATTCGCGACGATGGTTCGTACAAGGTAAAGGATGTGGGCTCCCTGAATGGAACCTACGTCAATCGAGAGCGGATCGAGGAGACACTTTTGCGCACAGGGGATGAAGTGCAGATCGGCAAGTTCAAGCTCCTCTACGTTTCAGCTCACGTACGATGAGCGAAATGCGGGGAGCACCTTCTGGTGTCAGCGGATTTCTTTCGATTCGCGAGGTTCTTGACGAATTGGTTGTCGAATTCGATGACGTGACGATATCCAAGATCCGATTCCTTGAGAGTCGAGGTCTCATCCACCCTGAGCGAACCCCCTCGGGATACCGAAAATTCTACCCGGCCGATGTTCAGCGACTGCGTTGGATTCTTCGTCAGCAGAAGGAGAACTTCCTTCCATTAAAGGTCATCAAGCGTCGTCTTGACTTGGAGGACGGTCGCACCCCTGACCTTCCCGACAGTCCATCTCTCTTTGATGACGAGATGGATCTCGACGATCGTGACCGAGAGCTCGCCTCGGTTGTTTCCAAGATTCGTCAGGTTGCTCGTGTGGTCACCGGTGCACAGAGCCCCGAACGCGAGTCTGTGACGCACCAGGCGATTGTGAATGACTCCGTCTCTTCGATCCACGAAGTCGCCGAAGCGCCTCAGGGGCTTTCGAAGTCCCATCTGGCAGCCGTACCGGCGACGACTGCGCTCTCGAATGGATTTGATGACTCAGATCACGAGGAGGCGAGCAGCGCGGGGATGCGCCATCCGAATCACCCTTCTCAGGCGGAGGCGGCCGAAGGGGGAACAGACCCGAACGGCGGAGCCCCCTCTCGCCAGAAGGCTCAAGCGTCGAACCTCGGCAAGGGTCCTTCGCCCGAGCAGGCTGGTCCGAGTTCACCCGCAAAGAACATTTCAAAAGCCAACGTACTTTCAGATGTCTCATTTTCGATAGACGAGCTCGCGTCGGCGACGTCGACATCAGTCGAAGCCATTGCCGAGCTCGAGGAGTTCGGATTCATCTCAAGCGAGCTTGTCGGTGGGATACCGTGCTTTGATGGCGACGATGTCATTGTCGCAAAGACCATCATCAGCCTCAGGTCCTACGGTTTGGAGCCTCGTCACCTGAAGTCCATCCGACATGCCGCCGAACGCGACGCCTCGCTATACGGCCAAGTCGTCACTCCACTCTTGCGCCAGCGCAATCCCGAATCGCGGGCGAAAGCAAAGTCCCAGTTGGATGATCTGGCCGAACGGGGAGTAACGCTCTACGCACAAATCCTCCGTGCCGAACTGCGCCGACTTATCGGAGGCTAGGGACTCCTTCGGGGTCGTTCACGCAATTCACCTCACTGAGGCGGGTCGGATTATGGGCGATATGGCCCAGCGGAACTACCGGGCGCCAGCGCGGGTCTCGGTAGACTTTCAGCCATGCGCGAGGTTCAGCTAACCGGAGTGAGGGTCGACCTCCAGACCAATACGCCGATCGTCTTGCTCGAGGAAGTCTACGGCGACAGAACTCTTCCGATCTTTATCGGCTCTGCCGAGGCTTCCGCGATCGCATTCGCTTTGGAGGGTGTTGAGGTTCCGCGACCGATGACTCACGACCTCATGAACAACCTCCTGGACGAGCTTGGCGCAGAACTTGTCCGAGTGGTGATTTCAGAGGTCAAGGATGGCACGTACTACGCCGAACTCCATGTCCGGGCGCACGGTGATGATCATGTGGTGTCATCGCGTCCTTCAGATGCGATCGCACTCGCCATCAGAAGCGGCTCTCCCATGTATGTGGCCGACAGCCTAATTGAGAACGCGCCCCGTCTCATCGAAGAACCCGAAGATGAAAGCACCACGGACAACGAAGCACCGGAGGAGATCGTCGACGAGTTCCTTGAGTTCCTCGACAACGTCCGACCAGAGGACTTCGAATAGGACAAGCTC
Organism: Acidimicrobiaceae bacterium; assembly: GCA_027459565.1. Taxonomy (GTDB): domain Bacteria; phylum Actinomycetota; class Acidimicrobiia; order Acidimicrobiales; family Bog-793; genus CAIVND01. The sequence goes on from DAIDIA010000061.1 coordinate 9,241, forward strand.
TCCCGGTGATCGTTTCGAGCCCTGCCCACGTCGATCTCATTGACGGGCTTTCCCAGTGGTCCTAGGCTGATCACACTGGCGTAACTACGCCAATGTGGTCCATATTGGGCCAGAAGTTAGTGATTTCGCGGGAAAGAGGTCCGGACACAATGACGACCGACGCTGAACAGGGATTTCGAGGTACCAAAGTCTGCAAGATTGTCGGAATCAGTTACCGGCAACTTGACTACTGGGCACGGACCGGACTCTTGCGCCCATCGCTCGAAGAGGCGAAAGGAAGCGGCTCGCAGCGCCTGTATTCCTACGAGGACGTAGTGGAGTTGAAGGTGATCAAGCAACTGCTTGACGCCGGCATCAATCTTCAACAGTCGCGCCGCGCCATTGCGTGTTTGCGTGACGCAGGAGAGGATCTTTCGCGTTCAAACTTGGTGATAGCGGGCAAACACAGCGTGCTTGCCCGTTCCGGCGAGGAGATCGTTGATCTGCTTCAGGGGGGCCAGGGGGTATTCAACATTGTCCCGCTCGCAGGAGTAGTCGACGAGGTCAATGCCGCAATTGTCGAGTTCGCTGAGGCAAAGGCGGACACCCCATCGAGTGGAAACCCTTCGCAGATCTCCATTGCAAACTGAGTTCTTGACTCGTGGCGCAGTCCAATCGTTCCCCTAGTCTCGCCGCATCGATACGGATTTCCGAGCAGTGAGTCTTAAGCGGAGTCCCCTTCATCAAGAGCACCTCGAGCTCGGAGCCAAGCTCACCGAATTTGGTGGCTGGGAGATGCCGCTTTCCTACCCGAGCGGGACCATTGCGGAACATATGGCATGTCGGAGTGGCGCCGTGGCGTTCGATGTCAGCCACCTCGGGACTGTTCGCCTCGAGGGTGAGGAGTCATTCGCGCTCCTGCAGGAAAGCTTTACGAACGACCTTCGCAAGATCACACCCGGCAGGGCGCAGTACACGCATCTCCTTGACCCTAACGACGCCTCCGTCGTCGACGACATCATCGTCTGGTGGGTAGATTCGCATCGATTTGACGTCATGCCAAACGCCTCGAATACCCTCGGCGTGCGTTCGGTGATCGGCGGAACAGACGTGACATCAAGTCGTTCGATTATCGCCGTGCAAGGTCCTCGGTCTCGCGAGATTGTGGGTCGCAGATTTCCCGAAATCGCCTCCGTGGCACACTACGGCGTCGCGAGATTCGACTTCATGGGAGCACCTTGCGTCGTTGCTGGGACCGGATATACGGGCGAGGATGGATTCGAATGTGCCGTTGACGCCGCGGTCGCACGCGAGTTCTGGAGGGAGATCCTCTCTTCCGGAGTGCTGCCTGCGGGCCTTGGCGCGCGCGATACTCTCCGACTCGAGGCAGCGTTGCCGCTTCACTCTCATGAGCTGGGACCCGGTATCACACCGTTGCAGGCGGGACTCGGGTGGGTAGTGTCGTGGGACAAAGGGGAGTTTCTGGGCCGGAAGGCTCTTGAGGCAGAGCGACAGAGGGGAGTATCCCGACGACTGCGTGCACTGTGCTCATCTGGACGCAGGCCGCCACACCCCGGAGACCTGATCCTCTCGCGCGGCGAACCCGATGGAATGGTGACGAGCGGCAACTTCTCTCCAGTACTCGGCCGTGGAATTGCGCTCGGATTCGTTTCACCGGATCTGACGGTCGGAGCCGTGACTGAAATCGAAACTCGCGGGTCACGAACCGAGGCGCTGATCGTTAAGCCGCCGTTTCATCACCTTTCGATTTGATCCGCGCCGCCACTCTGGCTATACGCTCTCATGGTCAGTCTCCAGTTGTGTCGAACCGACGAAAACCCGGGATTCGCGCGACAATGACGAAGATCCCAAAAGCAAGGAAGAACTGTGCCTGATTTCGTTCCCCACACCCACGAAGACGTCGTTCAGATGCTCGAGTTCCTCGGCCTTAAGTCGACCGAGGAACTCTTCAGCGCGATTCCGGAGGCGATACGCCTCGCAGGGGGACTCGCGCTCGACAAGGGTCTCTCTGAGGCCGATGTGGCCGCGGAGTTGGCCAGGATTGGACAACGGAACCTGACTACAGGCGCGGAAAGAAATGGACTCGTGTGCTTTGCCGGAGGCGGGTCGTACGACCATGAAATTCCTGCGGTCACCCGGGCACTGGCTGGACGGTCCGAGTTCGTTACCGCCTATACCCCTTACCAGCCCGAGGTCGCCCAGGGCGTGCTGGAGGCGCTTTTCGAGTACCAGACCTTCATCTCCAGGATCACCGGTCTTCCGATATCGAACTCCTCGCTTTATGACGGCTCTGCAGCCCTTGTAGAGGCTGTGAACCTCGCAGTTGCCGAGACACACTCGTCTCGAGTGATTGTGTCGACGGGAATACATCCGAATTGGAGGCGGGTTCTCGCCACCTTCGCGAAGGGAACCGGGCACGAGATCGAGGAGGTCCGACTCGTCGACGGACTCACCGACTGGAACTCGGTCCCGGGTGACAAGGGTGGCTGCGTCGTCGTGGGCTTCCCGAACTATGTCGGCGCCATAGAATCTCTCGCCAAGGCGCGTTCGCTAGCTGACCGTCTCGGCGCGTTGCTTGTCGTGTGTCAAGATCCGGTCTCCGCAGGGCTTCTCCACAGTCCGGGCCTTCACGGTGCCGATGTCGTCGTCGGTGAGGCGCAAGCGTTCGGCACCGCACTCTCCTTCGGAGGGCCATATCTCGGATTCTTTGCCTGTGCCGAACGTCTTGTGCGGCGACTACCAGGACGACTCGTGGGCGAGACCATCGATCTCGGCGGCACACGTTCCTATGTCACGACGCTGCGGGCACGGGAACAGGACATCCGGCGCGAGAAGGCCTCTTCGAACGTCTGCACGAACGAAACCCTGATGGCAATCACCGCAGCAATTCAGCTCGGATGGCTCGGAACAGAGGGAATCCGCGAAATTGCCATAGCGGGAGCCCGCGCGGCCAACTACGCACGAGGGTGTTTCGCCGACGATCCCGACATCTCCTTTGCAACGCATGCGCCAATGTTCCGCGAGTTCGCTCTTCGGTTGCCCATACCTGCCAGCGAGGCCATTGATCGCCTTCTTGACGAGGGTTATCTCGCAGGTATCGCGCTCCGCGAGGGCTATGAAGGCACCGATCTCGAAGAGACGATGCTGCTTGCATTCACGGAACGAAGAACAAAGGAAGAGATCGACCACTTTGCCTCGGCCCTTCGAAAGGTGGTCCGTCGATGACTCAGCAGGCCCCGCGACCGGGAGCTGGCCGCGCTGCGAGCGCGCCACTGGTCGGCAATGCAAGCGAGCCGACGTTGTTCGAATTCTCGTCTCCGGGTCGACGGGCATATTCCCTCCGCACGACCGGTGTTCCCGGGCTATCGGCCAAAGAGCTGATTCCCGCAGAATACCTGAGAGACGACGCGCTCGAGCTCGCGGAGGTATCTGAACGAGATCTCGTTGGCCACTTCACGCGGCTGGCGCATCGGCAGTACTGCGTAGATCTCGGGGCGTATCCCTTGGGATCGTGCACGATGAAATACAACCCCAAGATCTGTGATGAGGCGGCCTCGCTTCGTTCATTCGCCGGCGTCCATCCGTCCACCCCTGTCCGTGCCGCGCAGGGGTGGATGCAGATTCTCGTGGAGCTCGAAGAGATGCTCTGTTCAATCACTGGAATGGCTGCCGCGACACTGCAACCCGCTGCCGGTGCGGCCGGTGAACTCACTGGACTGCTTCTCATGCGCGCGTTCCACGAGGCGCGCGGAGACCATCGCTCGAAGGTCATCATCCCGGACTCGGCCCACGGTACGAATCCGGCCTCTGTAACTCTTGGTGGCTACGAGGTCGTGACAGTAGGGTCCGACGGACGCGGCTTTGTGAATGTCGCCCAGCTGAAAGATGCTCTCGGTCCAGACATCGCGGGGATCATGCTCACGAATCCCAATACGCTTGGCCTCTTCGAGGAGGACATCGTTGAGATTGCCAGACTCGTCCACGAGGTCGGTGGCCTTTTGTACTACGACGGTGCAAACCTCAATCCGATCCTTGGCGTCGTGCGGCCAGGAGATATGGGTTTTGACATCGTGCATATGAATCTGCACAAGACATTCGCCACCCCTCACGGAGGTGGCGGACCAGGTGCAGGGCCTGTAGCAGTCAGCCAACGTCTCGTTGGATACCTTCCCGGACCGCGACCCGTGCGAAGCGCAGCCGCCTCGGACGAGTTCATACTCGAACAACCCGCTCATTCGATCGGTCGGGTGCATACGTACTACGGCAACTCCCTGGTGCTTTTGCGAGCATGGACCTATATACGTCTTAATGGCGCAGAGGGGCTTCGGCGTGTCGCGGATGTTGCCGTGTTGAACGCAAACTGGTTACGCGAGAAGCTCCGTGGGTTCTACGATTTTCCCTATGACCACCCGGTCATGCACGAATGCGTCATATCCGTCTCGTCACTCAAAAAGACCACGGGAGTGCGCGCTCTCGATGTTGCGAAGCGGCTTCTTGAGTTCGGCTTCCACGCTCCAACCGTATATTTCCCGCTCATCGTGGACGAGGCATTGATGATCGAACCCACTGAGACCGAGAGCCCCGAGACGATCGCTGCGCTGGCCGCGGCGCTTGTCGAAATTGCGCAGGAGGCGGCACGCGAGAGGGAAGAGGGGACGGCGTTGACCGCTGCGCACGCGCCGAGGTCGACCCCGGTCCAACGAGTCGACGAGGCAAGAGCGGCCCGTCAACTGGTTTCGACATTCGACGCCCGCCGGTAGGAATCCGCGAGCTCGAGCGTCTTGCTGCGTGCTGTTGCTTTATGCAAACAGCTCGCATTAAGCTTCGGTCTTGAAATCGACCGGAGAAGACCTGTGAGCACAAGGCTCAATCGACTCAAACATGCGCTCTCGCCACCGGAGTGGCGGCGGATCGCGGGAATGTCACTCTTTGTCCTGCTTTTGCACGTCGTCGGATGGGGCCTCTTCGTCTTCGTGATCCTTCCCGCGCACTATCACCTACTGGGAATCGGAGTAGCAGTCACCGCTTACACCCTTGGTGCTCGGCACGCGTTTGATGCGGACCATATTTCGGCCATCGACAATACGACGCGCAAGTTCATGGCTGAGGGCAAACGGCCTCTGAGCGTGGGATTCTGGTTCTCTCTGGGGCATTCATCGATAGTTGTGGGCCTCGGCATCGCGCTGACGATTGCAGCGAAAGCCGTGTTCTCTCAGGTGAGCCACGGCAACTCGGGTCTTGCGAGTTTCGGTGGAGTCGTCGGCACTGCAGTCTCCGGATCCTTCTTGTACCTCATCGCGATCTTGAACCTGGTGATCCTGATCTCGATCTCGAAGATCTTCGTTGCCATGCGAAAGGGCCTCTACGACGAGGACGAACTAGAGGAACAGCTCCAGGCGCGTGGGCTCATGTTCCGGATCTTCGGCAAGATGATGAAGAGCATCTCGGAGCCGTGGCACATGTACATCGTCGGTCTGCTCTTTGGACTCGGGTTCGATACTGCGACGGAAATCGCCCTCTTGGCCGCCACGGCGGGTGCGGCTGAATCACGATTGCCCTGGTACGCCGTACTCGCACTACCAATCCTTTTCACCGCGGGCATGAGCCTGCTTGACACGATCGACGGCTCGTTCATGAACTTCGCATACGGATGGGCATTTGCCCGACCGGTGCGCAAGGTCTATTACAACATCACGATAACGGGGCTGTCCGTCGCGGTGGCCATGATCATCGGCACGATCGAGATGCTGGGATTGATCGCCAACGAGGCGCATCTCGGAGGCGCATTCTGGCGCCAGATGGCGACATTCAACATCAACATTGCCGGGATCATCATTGCCGGGATGTTCGTCTTCGTCTGGATTGCCGCCTTGCTTCTCTGGAGATTCGGACGAATTGAACAACGTTGGGACCGTGCCGCGACGAGAGCGCGCGAGGAGCGACGTATTCACGAAGCGTCAACGGTGGCAATTCCAGAGGCCGTCAGCTCCGTTCAATGAACTGATTCGCCCGGCTCACCGGGGGGAGGAGGAGGGGAGCACCTCCAAGGACTTCGTTATTCGATGGGAATTGCGATCTCACCGATCTCGGACTGCGAGTGATGGGACTGCATCGGTTTCTTCGGAAGCAACAGCGCCAGTCCAAAAGCGATGATTGAGACTGGTATCGAGGTGCGAAAGACAACATCCAGCGCGTTTGTGTAGCTGGAGGCGATGACATCGTGAATCGGCAACGGCAGCGCGTTCATCGCCCTCGGCGTCAAGGCCGAGGTATTGAGATGGCCCGTGTAGCCAATTGCACCGAGGTTTCGCTTGAGATTGCCAACGAGGATATTGGTGAAAATGGCCCCGAATATCGCAGTACCGAAGGAGCCACCGATTGATCGAAAGAAGGTGATCCCGGAGGTAGCGGCCCCGATCTCAGATGGTGGAACGGCGTTCTGGGTCGCGATCACGAGCACCTGCAGCACACAGCCGAGCCCGATGCCGAACAGAAACATGAATGCATAGAACACGAGGTAGTTGGTGTGGGAGTTCAGCAGGGAGAAAAGACCAAGCCCGACCGTCATGAGAACCGTGCCGATGATGGGAAATTTTCGATAGTGACCGGTTCGGGCGATGATCTGTCCCGACCAGACCGAAGTGCCGACGATACCGAGCATCATCGGAAGGAGACGGAGACCCGAAGACGTCGGATCCACGCCACGCACAATCTGGAGAAAGACGGGAAGAAAAACGATGGACCCGAACATCGAGAATCCCATGACAAAACTGACTGCGCTTGACACCGCAAAGGAGCGATTGCGAAAGAGATGGAGCGAAAGCACCGGCTCGACAGCTCGACGCTCCGCGATCGCCCAGAGCACCGTGCACAGGACGCCACCGATTCCGAGAAGGTACATCGGTGTCGACCTCCAGGCGTAGGTGTTCCCTCCAAGACTCGTGAAGAGGACAAACGCCGTCGCGGCGAGGGCAATGAATGCGGTTCCGAGATAGTCGATCACGTGCGGATGCTTGGTAAGACGCCCCGGAACCAGCAGCGCCACGGCAATCACCGCGACAATGCCGATGGGAATATTGATGTAGAAGATCCATCGCCACGTGAGATGGGTAACGAACACTCCACCGAGAAGCGGTCCAACGACGCTTGCGAGGCCCCAGACGCCACCGAATATCCCCTGATACTTGCCTCGGTCGCGGGGAGGCACAATATCGGCAACGATCGAAAAACCCCCGACGAAAAGTCCACCGCTGCCAAGACCCTGGATGGCTCGGAACACAATCAACTCGACCATCGAGTGGCTGAGTCCGGCAAGGACCGAGCCCGCAAGAAAGAGGAAGATTGACGCCTGAAAGAACTGCTTGCGTCCGTACTGGTCCCCAAGCTTGCCCCAAAGCGGAGTAGAGGCGGTCGAGGCAAGAAGGTAGGCGGTGACGACCCACGACAGATGCGAGGCGCCCTTGAGGTCCGCGACAATTGTCGGCAAGGCGGTCGAGACGATCGTCTGGTCGAGTGCGGCGAGAAACACACCGAGCATCAGAGCGCCCATGATGATGTGGCGGCGGCGAACCGTGACGTTGATCGGAGCCTCGCTGGGCATCTGGAAGCCCGTTGTCGAAACCGTGGTCACCTCGTTGGACATCAGCATTCCTTTCAGAGAATCGTCAACTCCGCGTCAAACACGAACAAAATGAAAGATAAATCGGGATCTGATCGAAGCTATTCGAGCAGATCAGACTCTCTCGCCGCGTGGCTCTCGCCGACGATCTGGACGGCCAAAAAACACAAGAACCAAGACGACGACAACGAGAATCACGCCGAGCGTCCCACCAAGCATAGAGGCATGGTCTTGGACATATGTCGCAACGTGCGATTGAATCCTCTCCACGAAAACAAGCACGGGATTTGACCCGAGGGGATCGACGATCGCCGAGAACCAGTAGACCGTCATGTAGACGCCGACGGCGATCAGTATGACTCCGCCCAGAGGTCCCACGAAAGGGGAGAGGATCCGGAATCGTCGAACTGTCGCGAGTTCCGTGAGCGACATGACCAGCGCGACGATCGTAAGCAACAGGCCCATCCCAAGGGCATAGGCGATAAACGTTTCGATTCCATGGACAAAGCCACGATGGGAAAACGACGATGCGACCCCGCCAAGGAATATCGGAAGCGAGCATCCGAGCGACGCGACGCCATAAGAGAGTCCAAACAGGCCAATGGCGAGTGGCCGTCGCTGTGCGAGCCCTGGCCGAATCTCGGGAAGATGGAAGTTCACGCGTCTACCGCTGAGCGTTGCGATGCCATACACGACGAGCGCGATTCCCATGAGTACAAGCGGGTAACGAGCCCATGAGGCCGTCAGGTTCGAGACCCCGGAAAGCCCCGCCTCGGTGAGAATTCCGATAAGACCAAACAGCAAGACGAACCCGCAGGTCGCGTAGGCGCCTGCCGACAGCCCTCGTCGGACCTTTGTGGCGACCGGGAGGGAAGCTGGTTCCTTTCCCTCAATGAATAACGAGAGATAGACCGGCAGAAGGGGAAACCCGCAGGGATTGACCGCAGCGACAAGTCCAAGCGTGAAGGGGTAGAGGAGCCAGCTATTCATCGGGAGTGGGGCTCATTTGCCAAATGCGAGAGTCGCCGGGACGCGAAGGCGCTGATGTCCACAGCACGATGATATGTCTCGAGGGATCGCTTTCCTTGCGCGGAAGGTATCGACCACGGTCACTGGCGATAGGTGGGATCCTTCTCATCGACCTCGCGTCTCAACGCCTCAAAGACTCTCACTCCGGCGCGGTCGGATGCCATCTGATTTTGGAAATCCGCGGACGACCGGTCACGCGCTTCCTGGGTGACAGTGACGATTGGAGAGCCGGTCCCAAGCATGGTGACCTGAAGCTCACAGGCCCGTTCAACTGTCCAGAGGCGAAAGAAGGCGGAGGCCAGCGTCGATCCCGTCGTCAGGAGGCCATGGTTGCGAAGGACAAGGATGTTGCGGTCACCGAGGTCGTCGACAAGACGTTTTTGCTCGCCGATCTCGAGGGTGATTCCCTCAAAATCGTGATAGCTCACCTGATCCGCAAGCATCGCTGAGTAGAAGTTGTTGCCATCCAACCCACTTTGGAGGCCCGCGACCGCGGAACCTGCGGTCGTATGCGTGTGCATGACCGCATGGACGTCTGCTCGAGCCCGATGGATCGCGGTGTGGATGATCGAACCCGCCGGATTCACCGGCCAGTCACTCTTTCCGACCAGATTTCCGTCGAGATCGATCTTGATGAGGTTCGAGGCGGTCACCTCCCGGTAGTGAAGTCCGAACGGGTTGATCAACAGATTCGGCGTACTCCCCGGAACTCGCACCGAGATGTGATTGAAGATCAGTTCGGTCCAGCCCAGAAGATCGAATATCCGATAGCACGCCGCGAGTTCAACCCGAAGCGACCACTCTTGATCAGATATCGAGGCGTAGGGACTTTTACCGGCCGTCGAAACAGGCTGCGTGAGCTGCACAGATCATCCTCCTCGTCAGAAGCTTCAGCCTTCATATCACGTGCATTCCATCGTGCAATTCGGGTAACGCCTGGTCCATGGAAGCGGGTCGACTCGATCGAGAGAACAATATTACATAACGAACCTTATAGGCGTTATATCGGAAGGGCATTCCATTGTGCGACAGCCCTGGTTGGACTCAATTCGCTGTTCACGAGAGCCTCCTGACGCGAGACCGCTTTGATCCTGCGCGCAACGTGGCAGCCCGCCATCAAATGGTTGCGGGGAGATACCGCTCCGGATCTGCGTCGAACGCGAGCGCACATCCGGTGTTGCAGAACCAATAGTCCACGCCGTTGTAAGTCCGGTGTGCCGCCGCACTTTCGGGATCAACCGTCATGTGACAGACGGGATCTACGGATGACTGCCCGGCAGACGAGCCACCAGAGTCATCCGCTGTACCTGCTGGGACGTCCATCCCGGGGTGGGAGGCTCCTGCATCAAGGTAGCGGTGCGGATCCCGCTGGAAGCGGTCCTTGCAACGGTCCGAGCAGAAGTAGTACTCAAGTCCCCCGAACTTGACGTGCGCGGGGGCCTTGTCGCGTTCGACCTGCATTCCGCACACGGGGTCGATCGCGTAGGCGCCACCCCCGCCAAATCTCCTTCGATTCCTCGCGAGCCACCAAACCATGACAGCAACAAGAATAAATACAAAATCGAGATACGTGGTGTAATTCCATGCGAAATGCGAGGTCATGGTCTTCGCGCCGGATCTGACCGGCACATGGTAGAAAAGGCCGAAGAGCCCCTCGGTGGCGAGACCCGAGACCACCATGACCGGATAGAACAGCGCCACAATCCGAAGCGTCAGCGGCCACCCGTAAAGTCTCCGGTAGACCAGGATCAACGGCATCGAGATGAGATCGGCAAAGATGAACGCGATGACGCCTCCGAAACTTATCCCGCCATTCCAGAGCGCAGCGGCCAACGGAACATTGCCGATCGAACAGACCCAACTGATCATTGCAACGATGGGACCAACGGCGGCGTTCTCGAATGTTGTCAGACCGCCATGCCCATGGAGGAAGAGACTGTTCCAAAAATGCACCGGAACGAGCGCTGCGAGGAACCCCGCGACCAGATAGCCGATTGCGAGCTCCTTTCTCAGCATGGTGACGTCAGAGATCGCGTATTGAGCTGCATCGGCCAACGCCGCACGAGTCGTGCGCTCGTGATGCGGTGACTCTTCCTCGATGTGGGTTTGCTCCCCCGGCCGCGACGGTTGACAACTCGGATCCCCAAGTGCGTGGGAACTCTCAAGATCGAGACGCCGCTTCGCTGCCTCGAGCAGTGGCCGGGAAAAGACCATCCCTCCAAGGAGAGCAATGAGAACAATCATGATGGGTCCACCGACGAACTCTCCGACGGCAAACTGCCAACCGAGAAGCACGACGAGGACAACCCCGAGTTCGACCACGAGATTTGTCGATGCGATCATGAAGATCATGGCCGCGGTGAAGTCCGCTCCCTTGCTGAAAAGCGATTTCGCCATAGCCGACGCCGCATAAGAGCAGCTTGAGGAGACGACTCCGTAGGCAGAGGCACGGGCCACCGATGCCGCTCCGTGGTCTCCGAGCCGCTGTTGCATCTTGTCACGAGAGACGAAAGACTGCACGACTCCCGAGAGGGAGAACCCGAGCACCAGCGCCCAGAGGCTCTCCCAAAACATGTAGAAGGCCTCTCGGAGGCCATGGGCTAGCCCACTGAAGAACGCAAGCGTTGCAAAGAGCTGCATCAGTTGACCTCGCCCTCCCCTCTCGCGTCGCCTTCCTCAGGTCCGTCCGATTGCACGTCGAGATTACCGGCCCGAGGTGGCCACAGAACCCCGAGTCGCGGACTCTCGATTCGCTGTTCACGACAGTCCAGATAGGCAACGGAGCCCCACACGTGGCGGTCGATCTCGATATCAAAGGGCCAGCAGCTGTCGTCAATTACGCCAAGATACAGATTCGGCTGGAATGCATCGGGAACGGCAAGGCTCGCATCCAAGAATGCCTCCTCGAGACTCCGTGGAACGTAGAAGGTCGCCGGTCCGTCGAGATCCCCAACCTCGAGATATTGCGCGACGGCCGCGCCCCCACCGATGACCCACCGGCGGTCTTCTCGAAGACGCCTGATCGCGGACGACGTGGCGCTGCAGGCTCTAAACGAAGCCCGACCTTTGAGTCGATGACAGAGTTGCGCGTGATCTCTGGTCGCGTACTCGGCAAGACGAGCCCGCTCCTGGCGATGGAGGGACCGCGACTGCGGGCGTCCCTCCCAGTCCCCGAGCAACGCCCATACAAGACGCTGGCTGAGGGGCCGACCGGAATAGGTTTCACGAAGCGTGGTCGTGCGCATCGAATCTTCGTCCACGAACCATTGATGCCCTATCCGAGTCGCTGGCAACGCGCCAGACCTGATAAGGGCGCGGACGTGCGCGGGGCTGCAACCAAGATACGCTGCCGCCTCAGGTACGGGCACTACCGACTCCAAATTCATCGTCACACTATAGTACGATCAAGATGCCTATAGTGTGACGGTACCGCTCAGCCTGGTTCTCCCTGATCGCTCACGTCGCCCAAGGTCATTTCTCGGAGTAGACAGACTCCGGCATCTCGGACTTGAGGCCCTCCTTTGCGAGCTCTGACTCAAACATCTTGCGAACAAAGGGATCCTCCTCCCCGTATGCGATCGAGCTACCCCCCTCCCCAATGTTGAGATTGCCGCTCGTGATCTGCTTGGACTCGTCCCCATCATCTCGACCCATCGACCCACGGATGTTTGTTGGGCCGCCCCAGTAATTGATGACGCGAAACGGCTCCTTCGAAACGTTGAAGTGCTGATGGAACCACATGCCTCCCCCGGGTGCGGCAGCCACCAAACCGCCTTGGGTGTAGTGGATCGTTCGCACCTGATCTCCGTTTCCGTCCTTCCAGGGCGTCATTCCAAGTTCGCGGGGCCAGTTGAAGGTGTAACCGCGGCCGCGAAGGCAGACGAGGACTGCACCCGCAGCATGCCAGTGAGCCCGCGAGTAGCGACCCGGCGGATACTGCGAGATGAATCCGCAGTGGTCGTACTCGAACCCCCGGAAACCGGGTTGGATCCGCCGATAACCCGGGAGGCGCTGATTATCGAGGGGAAGGTCTGCGTTGATGATGTCCGGGAAGAAGTTGGTCCTCGCCTGGGCTCGCTGGTTGACCGGAACCTTGTAGAGCTTGTCGTCGTATCTATAGAAGTCTTCATCTTCGGAATAGTGAGCCTTGAAGATGTAGTCATTGTCAAAGATGAAGTCTTGGTCGCGATGAATATTCCAGATCGGAGGGGCATTCGTGGTGGCGATAATCACGACCCGCTGATTTGTGGCGTTCACCAGGCGGTGCATGATGTTCGGTGGAAAGTACATCAGCGAACCGGGCTGCCACTCGGTGATGCGTCTGTCTGTCGACCCCTTGACCCAGGTCTCGGTCGTGCCGCGACCCTCGATCACGAGATAGAACTCATGGTAGAGGTGACGTTCCGGGTTGAGCACTCCGCCGCCGGGGATCTCGAGTACATACATGCCCTTAATTCCGTCATTCCCATCGAGGTACAGATACGCACCGCGCGCGCCCATTCGGTCCCAATCCCCAAGGTCGAGATCGCGCACGTTGCTCACACCGATTCCTGTGTAGATCGGAATCCCTTCGGTTTCAATGAACTCGCGGTACGGAGTCTTCACCCGATCCCAGGTACGCAACCCCGCCCGATCCCGATCCTCTGACGTGGGCGGGGTAAACAGTTCCTTATTGAGCTCTTCCATGGCCTCTCCTCAAACCTTCCAAATGCTCTCAGAGTCGCTGGGGGCAAGTACTTAGAGCATAGAACTATTAGATACCCCAACCCAATTCAAGTACAAGCCTGCATCGAAACTCCGAATGCCCGGATCGCGACGTGAGCGGCGTCTTAACTGCCGTCGGCCTCCGAAGGTACCGCAGGCTCCGCGAACTGGGTCCGATAGAGCTCCGAATACAGCCCATGGGCAGCGATGAGGTCCTCGTGTCGGCCACGCTGAACGATACGTCCGGCCTCAAGTACGAGAATCTGATCGGCGTTCCTGATGGTTGAAAGGCGATGTGCAATGACTAAAGAGGTCCTTCCCGTCAATGCCGTGTCAAGCGCGCGCTGCACCGCAGCTTCCGATTCGGAGTCAAGATGTGCCGTCGCCTCGTCAAGCACGACGACGTCTGGGGCTTTCAGGAGCAGACGCGCAATCGCGAGTCTTTGTTTTTCTCCCCCCGAGAGGCGATAGCCCCGATCGCCGACAAGTGTGTCAAGGCCGTCGGGGAGCGACTCAACAAGACTAAGAATCTGTGCCTGGGACAGCGCGGCATACATCTGTTCTTCAGTTGCGTCCGGCTCCGCAAAGGCAAGATTCGATCGAATGGTGTCGTGGAAGAGATGTGCGTCCTGCGTGACTACTCCAACCGCGGCCCGCAACGAGGCAAAGGATGCATTGCGAACATCGACTCCGTTGATCAGTACCGCACCTTCGGTCACATCGTAAATACGGCTTACAAGATGGCTCAGCGAGGTCTTGCCGGCACCCGAGTGACCTACAAGCGCGACCATTTGACCGGGTTCGATGGTGAAGCTGAGATCGTGCAGGACTTCCACGCGACGATGAGTTTCGAGTACAGCCACCGATTCAAGTGAGGCAAGTGATACCTCTTCTGACGATGGATAGGCAAACGAAACGTTGCGGAATTCAACTCGTGCCGGCCCTCTAGGAATCGCCTGCGGGGCCTCAACCTCACGCACCATCGGAGCGAGATCGAGTACCTCGAACACGCGGTCAAATGAGACAAGCGCGGTCATGACATCCACCTGAACATTGGCGAGAGCAGTCAAGGGGCCGTAGAGACGCGCCAGATACGCCGTCAGTGCAACGATCGTCCCGACATTCATTGCACCGCGGACTGCGAGCACGCCCCCCCATCCGTAGACGAGCGCCGTCGCTAGCGACGCGGTCAACGAGAGCGACACGAAGAAGATTCGAGCGTACATCGCCTGGGTAATGCCAATATCCCGGACTCTTCCGGCGCGCCGGTTGAAGTTCTCTCGCTCGATTGACGGACGACCGAATATCTTGACGAGCAGCGCTCCGGCCACGTTGAATCTCTCGGTCATCATCGTGGTGAGCTCTGCATTCAATCCATACGACTCCCGAGTGATCTTCTGGAGGCGGCGACCAACACGACGAGCCGGAATGATGAAAACGGGAAGGAGGGCGATCGCCACAAGGGTGATCGGCCACGAGAGAAACAGCATGGCGGTTCCCACAAGCAGCACCGTGACGAAATTGCTGACCACATTTTGCAAAATGTCAGTAAAGGCCTGTTGCGCGCCCAGTACGTCGTTGTTGAGCCGAGAGACAAGAGCTCCGGTCTGTGTTCTTGTGAAAAACGCAATGGGCATGAGCGAGACATGCGCAAAAACCTTCGATCGCATGTCAAAGATCAGACCTTCTCCAACACGAGAGGAGATTGCCCGCTGTGAAATCGTCAACGCTGCGTCAAATATCGCGAGAAAGGCAATCAGAAGCGCCAGCTTCACCACTACGGGTGAATTGTGCTTGGCTATCCCGTCATTAATGATTCTGCGATAGATCAGCGGATTCGCGACGCCAACGAATGCATCGACGATAATGAGGACGAGGAAGACCGAGAGCATCACTTTGTACGGAGAGGCGAAATTGATAATTCGCCTCCAAATGCCGCGAGGCAGTTCGTGTTTGAGGACCGAGGGGTCGCGCGTCATATTGCGGTGGGCACCCCGCATCGAGCCCATTCCCATACCCATAAATGTTCACCGGCCCCAATGCATGTAAAATCAGCTCAAGAGAGCAAGATTTGCCGTCTTTGGCAGCGTATCGGTCAAGAAGTCTCTCCAGAACTTCAAACTTTCATCATCCACTCGCGAAAGGTCATAGGCTGACTGAGTTATGTCACGCAGAATTGATATAGAACTGACATCGTCGCGAGCCGATGGTACGTGGACCTGGAGGGCCGCTGGGGCAAAACAGCCTCGCGGCATCATCGAGCAGAGTCTGCTCGGCTCTGCTGCGAAAGTTGGCGATGTACTCCGAGTCGAGACGGAGATCGGGCTTGACGGCATCGAAGTCATCGGTGTGGTGCCGTCAAAATCTCCTCACAGAGAGGCTGACCGCATCGAACTGATCGCACCACGCGTGGAGAAGTTCGAAGGGGTTATCACGACATTGGTCCCGAAGTCCGAAAAGCGCGGTCGCGAGCGACGACACGGCTCGAACGACGACTCCGGACCCGGTTCGCGACCACGTCCCAACCGACGCACAGAGTCTCGTGGTGTCGTTGGAGCGGCGCGGCCAGCCCGGGCAACCCGACCCGAACGGGGCGAACGGGTTGGACGCCCCCAGAGCGCTGAGCACCCGAGGCCCGAGGGTGCCGACGTCGTTGCGCGCCGCACAGGCAAGACCTCACGCCCGCGCCCGACGCGTCTGGTTCCAAAGACCGCGCGCCGAGACGCTCTGCTTGAATCTCTACCTCCGGAACAGCGGGCCGTTGCCGAGCAACTTGCGATAGGTGGGCTCCCATCGGTACGCCGGGCGCTTCAAGAGCAACAGGCCAGTGACCGTGGAGCTGGACGACCCGCCGTCGGTGGCGAGTCAATCATCGCCCTCGCAGAGGAGTTGCTTCCCTCGATCCGCGAGGCAGTTTGGCTCGACCGGGCCGAGGCAGCACTCGAACGTCTCGAGACGATAAGCCTTCGCGATCTTCGCGCCACGGTTGCCGGCGCGACTGCAAAGGGCGAAGAGTCGAAGGTGCTGCTCGGGAGACTGCGTACCGCGCTTGAAGATCGCCTCACGAAGCTGCGCACCAAATGGGAACAGGAGATCACTCATGCGCTTGAAGAGGGTCGGGTGCTTCAGGCCCTGCGTCTCTCTGCGAAGCCGCCCGAGCCAAGCACCCGGTTACCGGCCACCCTCGTAGAGCCTCTGGCAACCGCAGCGGGACAGGCGCTGAATGCGACGACCCAGCCCGAGCGATGGATCTCCTTGCTTGAGGCCGCTTCGATTTCTCCGATTCGACGCTCGATACATCCCGCGGGAATGCCGGTTGATCCGACGAATGCAGTTCGACTGGCGGCAAGTGCCGCTGCAGGCCAGGTTCCGGCGCTCGCAAAACTCCTCGGACTTGCCATACCTCCCCCACCGCGACCGATGGTTGCCCACAGACCCACGCCAGCCGTTGTCGATGCAACGGCGAGGGATTCGGCACCCGAGCCGGCAACCGCACTGTGAGCGTCTGTCTATAGCGTTCGGTGCAAGATAAGAAGTCGCGCGCGATAGCCGCGTTCTTCAAGCGAGGATTTCAGGATCTGGTCTCCTGGAAGACTGACAACGTCGAGTTCACTAACGCCTCGAGAACGTGCTTCATCCTCTGCGGCCAGAATGAGCCCGCGAACTACCTCGGTCACATCCCGGTGATCATCGGCGCAAAAGAGCTCGAGATGACCACGCGAGACCGCATCTGTAGGTTCAATTCCGAGATCCCCAACGCCGAGGAGATCGTGTTCTCGCAAACAGAGCAACACGGGGTGATCATCGTTTGAACCCACCTCGCTCGGATGCGCGACAAGATATGAGCCGTCGAAATAGTCTCGCGCTCCACGTCTTGATCTGCGCCTGACGCAGAATTCTTCGAGGAAACTCACGATCTGCGGGACATCGCTGACAGTTGCAAGCCGCACGTCAAGCATCGGCTTTTCCAAGCGGTCTCCTAAACGCAATCTCGACAGAGCTTGCGTTTCTTGTCAGCGAGCTGCGTGTTCTTCTTCAAAAGAAAACATGACTGGCACACAAATTCACCTGGCTGTTTTGGAAGCACTCTCGTACTGCCGTCACCTCTGTCATCTGACTCTCCAGGCTCGTCATCCTCGTCGTCATCAAGCTGCTCTTCGACTACCACAAGTCGCTCTTTGAGAATGTCGTCAAGCCCGGCTTCTACTTCATCGTCATCGAGGTCGTCGTCGTCATCCTCGGCAACATCGGCGTCGCCTTCGACGATTATTGCGACCGTTGGGTCGGGAATCACAAGGTCGTCATCATCTAGGTCGTCGTCGAGCCCGATGATGACATCGTCATCATCGTCGAGATCGACCTCAAGGTCATCCACGAGGTCGTCTTCGAGTTCAACATCGATGTCCGCGTCGAGCTCTGCATCGACAAGCTCTTCGTCAATCTCCTCGACAGGAGCCTCAACGACTTTCTTTTTCGCCATTCACGTCCTCATCAAATTCGTTACGAGTTGGATCTCTACTGCCTCGAAATGGGGCATTTAGCGCCGGCAAACGAGGCAGGCGGCGTCACTATAGGGCAAGTAGGTGCGCGCGGTGACGCGAAAGGCCAAAAACCGCGATTTTCGTCAGGTAGGAGTGCGAGAAATCGCCTTCGCCGCGAGCAATGGAACTATGCGCCGTTCAGCCGGCGCCGGGCATGGAGGTCCTCGGCTTCAAGTCGCCCGAGATCCGTCTCGCTGTAGTCCACGAATTTCATTGACTCGGCAATTGCGTAATGACCTGCGATCGTTGCGATCTGGTCGTGCATCTGCTGGGCAATGACCCGATAGTTCGGATGGCCCTGAGGACCGCTCCGAAGCTCGGCGACATGCATGGCCTCTCGAGCCGACATCTGCAATGAGTAGCGGATCTTGAATGCAAGTGCCACTGCGTAGCTTGCTTGGTCTGGCAGTCTGGGCGACATTGCGTGAAATAGGTCGCTACTTCGTTCAAGCGAATCCCGATACGCCCGTTCCAATCCCGCGGCCACAACTATCTCCGGTACGTCATATCCAAGGTCGGTTGTAAGCGGTTGCCACTCAATTGTCAGCATTCGGTGACGCTGGAGGTCACGGAAGGCGCCGTAGTCAGAGACTATGTCGAACCGATAGCTTGTTCGTTCATATGCTCGTCCCGGTCGATGCCGACGGTTCTTGCGATCACCGACATAGGTCCGGAAGAGAGCTAATCGCTCTGCGGGGGTCAATGTGGCCACTCTGCGCTCTATGGCCTCCTCGCTGATGCCGAGAGACGCGTAGCAGATTGCGACAAGCACTTTGTCCTCGCCGCGGGGGTCAAAGTCAACGAGACGCACACTCGACTCTTCGGGACTGACATGGGTATCGACATCGCTGAAGAGCCGACCCATCATCTCCGTCGTCTGGGATTGTCGATCCACAAGATATTGGGTCCACTCCCCCCCTCTGTCCGGCCGGTCAAGGCGGGTCAAGAAGGACGGGATGACCTTGCGCAGTTCGATGAGCATGAGCTCCGCATATTCTCGAACCTCGGGAAGCGGATGCGCCCGCATGCGCCAAAGCAGCATCTCGTACGATTGCCCAGAGCCATAGATGCCGACATTTGAAAGCGCCCCGGCGGGAAGAAGTCCACGGAGAGCATCGAGCGCACGCGCCCTTATCGACTGTCGATACGCGAAATCCGAAATACTCCCAGATGGTGGAAACGCCCTTGTAAGGTGCTCGATCAGAGCCGGCATGAGGGAACCGTAGGTGTCAAACATGCGATCCATCTCACCCACGTACCGGGCGCCAAGTGGCGACTCGAGCACCGCTGGATCGCGGAAGTACCGATAGTGGCCGGTCCAAAGCCGAGTGTCATAGGGGATGTAGCGCGTCGACTGCTCCAGATAGGACATCACGCGTCCGCGTTCAAGGACTTTGGTCAAAACATTCGATGCCTGCTCACAGGCGAGATGGACTCCACCGAGCTGCGCAACCGAGTCGTCTCCGTATTCCCCGAAGACGCGTTCGTAAAGCTGTTCCGCTCGACGTAGACCCATCGTTGCATCAACCGACTCGTCGCCGGAAATATCGAGTTCATCAACAAATTCATCCAGGAAAAGGCGGCGCAGACTCTTCGCCGAGCGCGAATATCGCGCAAACAGGGCGCCCTTGACAACCTCCGGGAGATTCACGAGCGCGAAAACTGGGCCGTCGAGGTTCGTCATATAGCGACGAAGTACCTCGCGTTCGTTTTCGCTGAAGCTCTCTACTGCATACGACATGTCGTTTTACGTTAGGGGCAGAATAGGCATTTATCGCGGATCATCTCCAAGATCGTCGCTTTCGGCATACCCAACCCCGCTCGAGGCCAAGACGATTCCCCGAACCAGCCGATCGGCCGCCTCGGCGGCGACTGATTTGAAGGTGGAGGGGCCCGATGTGAGGGAGATCTGCCTCAGGAGATCCACAAGCTGCTTGACGTTTCGCACGAAATCGCCGCCGGTCATGGTGGGTTCTGCGACGCCCGTATCACGCCTTCCCCTTCGCGGCGGGGCAAGGATCTGGGCGAGATCCTCTCCTGAGGCCCAAGCTCTGGATATGGCGGCAAAGCCCGTGTCGAGAGTACGTGTCTCCGGAAGACGCAGCGACCGTTCCCTCCCTCGAAGCGACGTCGCGAGGTCATCCAAAGCGATGAAACGGTCGTTCAGCGTCGAGGTGGGCATGACCTGCTCTCCGACCTCCCGGCGCGCCTCGTAGGTGAACACAGACACCAATGCAGCCAATTCCTCGACATCAAGCCCATCGAAGAGTCCCGATCGCATCGCCTCCGTGACCAGTAGGTCGCAGTCGTGATAGATCGCCACAAGTCGTTCCCCATCCAGGGTAAGAGCCCAGCCACGGATGTATTCGCGCTCCTCTAGAAGCGATATCACGGCATCAAGTTGACGCGTGAGCGGCTCTTCACTGAGAAACTGGGCAAACGAGGACCGGACCAAGCGGAACGCATTGTCTCGGTCATAACTCCTTACAAGATTTGCAACCATGTTGTAGGTCGGCCTGAATGCGGACCGCAACGGGCGCGACCGAGCGCCCGCCAGCGATGCCGCCTCAGCGAACCGGTGGAATGGAGAGTACACAACTGCCGCGAATCCGACCTCATCGATTCCCCGCCGACCCGCGCGGCCGGTGAGCTGGGTGAATGCACCAGGTGAGAGGTCTTCGTGACCGGCTCCGGTGAACTTCGAAAGGCTCTCGATAATCACCGATCGAGCTGGCATGTTGATACCAAGTGCGAGTGTCTCGGTGGCGAAGACCACCTTGACGAGCGATTGCAGGAACAGTGATTCCACGAGTTCGCGAAATGGCGGAACCAACCCAGCGTGATGCGGGGCAATCCCGGATTCGAGCGAATGGCGGAATCGGTCATAGTGAAGAACCTCGAGGTCCACATCGCTCAGATGATCCACATAGCTGTCTGCAATGTCCCGAATCCTCGAACGTTCTGCCGGAGTCGTGAACCTCAGACCCGCCTCAAGGCATTGTCGAACGGCATCCTCGCATCCCGCTCGAGCAAAAATGAAATAGATCGCAGGGAGAAGTTTCGCGCGATGGAATTCCTCGATTGTCTCCCATCGCTTGGGACGATACGCGCGCGACCGGGTCCTAGGGTTGGTATGTCGCGGCCGCTGATGGCGTTGTCGATATCGACCTTCAATGGTCTGCTCGAGTTGGCGATCAATTTGAATTGCGTCCGGGTTGGGTTTGCCGTTTACGAACATCTCCAAGATCTTGAGTCGATGTTCGGATCGGTCACCCACGACATACAGATTCTCCAACTCGATCGGGCGACGCTCCTCGATGACCGTCCCAATAGACCCACGGACCGTACCGATCCACCGCGCAAGTTCTTCGGCATTGGACACCGTCGCCGAGAGACAGACGAGGGTCACCGACTCGGGGGCGGTGATAATGATCTCCTCCCACACGGATCCTCGGTACCGATCCTCAAGAAAGTGGACTTCGTCGAGCACGACACAACGAAGCCTCGCAAGTCGCTCCTGACCCGAGTAGATCATGTTGCGAAGGACTTCCGTTGTCATCACCACGATTGCGGCTTCAGGATTGCGGGAGATGTCACCGGTGAGCAGGCCGACATTCTCCCGGCCATAGATCTGCACGAAATCAAGGTACTTCTGGTTCGAGAGCGCCTTTAACGGGGTCGTGTAGAAGGCGCGATTCCCTGAAGAGATTGCACGCGCCACGGCATATTCGGCGATGAGCGTCTTCCCCGATCCAGTCGGAGCGGCAACGAGAACCGATCGGTTGTCATCGAGAATATCCAGCGCCCTCGTCTGAAAGGGATCGAGGGGAAAGGTGTTGAGCGAGAGAAAGAGCTTCCGCAAGTCTCCGCTCCGGGAGGAGACATCGCGTAATTGCTCAAGAAACGGAGGTGCATACGCCACTATCGGTGCGCGATTCGACCGATGAGAATGGATATCTCGTAGAAGGCAAGCATCGGCAGCGCCAGCGCCAGCATTGAGAATGGATCAGAGCTCGGAGTGGCAATTCCCGAAAACACGACTATTACAACAATCGCGATTCTTCGCCAGCTGCCGAGCTGCCTTGGAGTGATGACCTTCGCGAGTTCAAGGCCGACAAGAACCACGGGAAACTCGAATGAGATACCAAAGATCGCCATAAGAGCCATGATCAGCGTCAGATACTTGGAAGGCGTGAAGAGGTCGACGATCCCGGGACCGCCGACGCTATGCAAGAACCCAAGTGCGTGTGGAAACGTGAGCCAGGCAATATATGCCCCTGAGGCAAAAAGCACTACTGCGGAGAGCGTAAACGCCGCCGCGTATCGCCGCTCGTGAGCCCTCAATCCGGGAGTGACAAATCGCCAGAGTTGGAACAGGATCACTGGTGATGCAAGGACGAGGCCACCATAACCCGCAAGATCAAGTCGAATGCCGAAAGCGTCGAGCGGGCCCATCACAACCAAGGAACAACTATGGCCCTTGGGAATTGAAAGACAATATGGCCGTTCAAGAAGGTGGAGTACCCGTGGATAGAGCACCCACGAAATGCTTGCAGTAACGACAAACGACGCTACACAGACCACGAGGCGCCGGCGCAGTTCACCGAGATGCTCTACGAGCGTCATTGCGTCCGGAGATTTCTTTGCAGTGCCAACTGTCTTCATGGAATTGATTGATTTGATCAATTCATTGTGGGGTCGGCAAAGTCGCGAGTCTGAGTCGATGATGGACCTCGAGGACCTCGCCGATGTGCAGTCCATGCAGCATTTGAATCATTGTCATCTGTCGCAGCAGGACCCGAGACTTCTTCAAGCGAATCCTTTGCGACCTCGGGTCTGACAATCGAGAGCGGGTCTACGAGCACCGATCGGAATGAACGAGAACTGGGAAGATCGGGAATCTGATCCTTGATCTCGTCAACCAAGCGGTCCCGAGCCGCGGTGAAATCCTGCCAGAGCCGACCAAGTTGCCGGGCCACCTTTGGAAGGCGCTCGGGACCAAGGACAAGGAGGCCGATGACCAGAATCACAAGCAGCTTTGCCGGATCCAGGTTCATCACAGTTGGTCAGTGTACAAGGCGTCCCGCGCGCAATGAGTCCGGATTTCCGGCATGAGAACCCCGTGGGGAACTCTCAGGCGTCGCTCCTGACCCCTATTCGGTGGGATCGGGATAGTCGATGCTGATGACCTCGTTCTGCCGGAGCGTCTCCTCAAGGATGTGCAGGGCTCCGTGGAGATACCGCGATGCAAATCTCATAATCTCGCCTCCGATCATTTAGTTAGTTTTACTAACTATATATCTTTTCAGCCGAGTTCGATCGCAAAATGATGCTCTGTGCCTCGATCGGCGAGAATTCTGGCTCAAGAGCTGCGAGCCGGATCTGAAATCTAGAAAAAGTGCAGGTAAGGATGCCCAGATCGCCAAAAAATTGCCACAACCTTGCCCACAATTGAAGAGGTGGGCACGGGGCCCCAGTAGCGGCTGTCGCAGGAGATCGATCGATTGTCGCCAAGGAGGTAGACGTCGCCCTTCGGCACCCGCTGACGGGCAATTGGCGTCAATCCGAGCGAGGTGCCGCGTGGCAGGTAGTTCTCCGTGATCGGCGAGCCGTCAATGTAGATGGTATTTCCCTTTGACCAGATGGTCTCTCCCGCCGTCGCAATTACCCGTTTGACAAGGTCCTCGCCAGACGGCCCACACATGTTGTCATGTGAAGGGTGATGCAGGACAACGATTGTTCCCCTACCGACCGAAGATGCTGAAAAGAACAGCTTGTCAACCAGAATGCGATCGCCGATATCAAGTGTCGGAATCATTGAGCCGGACGGCACAAAGAAAGCCTGCAGCGCAAAGCCTCGGATTCCGATAGAAATGGCGAGCGCAACGAGAATTACGGCACCCCATTCGAGGACGCGTTTCGTCACGCTTTTCTTGGGTCTCCCGCTATCGGTTTTCGAGTGCGCTCCGCTCACATTGCGCCTATCAGCCGTTCGACGCGGTCGTCGACGGACTTGAATGGGTCCTTGAGCAAGAGTGTGCGTTGAGTCTGATCGTTTAACTTTAGATGCACCCAATCCACTGTGTAGTCGCGCCTTCGCTCCTTCGCCCGCCGAATGAAATCACCCCGAAGGCGCGCGCGAGTGGATTGAGGAGGGTGAGTCATCGCCGATGTGATCTGCTCGTCATCGATGACCCTCTGAACAAGACCTCGCGCCTGAAGACGGTAGAACAGGCCCCGCTCCGGCGATAGGTCGTGATATTGCAGATCAATGAGTGAGACGCTGGGATCGCCGAGGGCTACTCCGTGACGCTCGCGATACGCCTCGATGAGATTGTGTTTGATGACCCAATCACACTCGCTTCCAAGCAGAAACGGGTCGATCTCTATGGTCGACATGCAGTGCTCCCACATCCGCAGCGCCTGGACCTCTTGATCAGGAAGCTTGTGAAGATCTGCATAGTGCAAAGCGGCATCGAGAAACGCACTTTGGATCTCGAAGGCGCTCATTTCCTTTCCGTTTGCGAGCCGAACTGGCCGCTTGCACGAAACGTCATGGCTGATCTCTCGTATTGCCCGTATCGGGTCCTCAAATGCCATTTCGCGCAGATCAAGCATTCCCGCGTCAAAAACACGGAGAAGGAGAATCATCACGCCAATCTTGAGAAAGTTCGCATACTCACTCATGTTGGAATCGCCCACGATGACATGAAGTCTGCGATACCGCTCTGCGTCGGCATGGGGCTCGTCTCGGGTGTTGATGATTGGGCGCGAGCGCGTCGTCGCCGAAGAGTACCCCTCCCAAGTGTGCTCAGCCCGCTGGGAGAGACAAAAAACTGCTCCCCTCGGTGTCTGGAGCACCTTTCCAGCTCCCGCGTAGATCTGGCGCGTCACGAGGAAGGGGATAAAAGTCTCCGCGTATTCCGCAAAATCCCGCTCGCGTGTCGTCAGATAGTTCTCGTGACATCCATAGGAGTTACCTGCGGAATCTGTATTGTTCTTGAAGAGGTAGATCGAACCCTTGATTCCCTCGTCTCGCAATCTCTCCTCCGCAGAATCGATCAGGGAATCGAGAATGCGCTCTCCCGCCTTGTCGTGGGCGACGACGTCCTCAAGAACGTCGCATTCAGGTGTCGCGTACTCAGGGTGACTCCCGACATCGAGATAGAGGCGCGCGCCGTTTTCGAGGAAGACGTTCGAAGAGTGGCCCCAGGTCACGACCTTTCGGAACAGGTAGCGGGCGACTTCGTCGGTGCTCAGACGCCGTTGGCCGTGCAATGCACAGGTGACGCCATATTCGTTCTCGATACCAAAGATTCGGCGCTCCATGGAAAAGAAACTAGCCCCAAGAACTCACCATGTCGCTTCGCAAAGCCCAAGAAGTTCTGTCAGACAAAATTCGCGAACGGGGCGTACACAGAGCCCTATGCGACAGACTCTTCCAGCAGACCCCGGAGCTCATCGCCCTCAATGCGGTGAAACGCGCGCCTGCCATATTTGGCATTGAGAACACCGACTTCGAGATCTTCAACACCCAAGGGTCGGTCACCACCAGTCAGACAATGAATGGAGGATCTCAGCGCCTCCGCAAGGCTCCAATCACTGCGGAAC
>DAIDIA010000062.1 GCA_027459565.1 Acidimicrobiaceae bacterium
CCAGGACTCCCCCTTGTAGGCGGCGGGGATCTCTTTGGCCGATCCCGGGAGATCGCGGATGTGCCCCACCGAGGACTCGACAACATAGTCGTCGCCCAAAAACCGCGCGATGGTCTTCGCCTTGGCCGGAGATTCCACGATGACGAGCGCTTTTGCCATATACCTAGCCCTGACGAGATCGTGGCGAAGGATAACGACCGGCTCGGCCAATGACAACCGTGACCCATCTGACCTGCACAAATACGATTGTGCCAGGCGGGCTAGCGAACAGAGCCGCTCTCCTCTTGTGATGGCGAGGCAATGATCGTATAGGTCGGATTGATCATCGCCGTCCGCCCGGCGCGCTCGCCGATCATGCCTTCGGCAAGCAGGAGCGCTCCGGTCTCGATACCCGGCACGAGCCGGCGACCCTGGAAGATGAGGACCAGCGAACCCGTGGTGTCGACAATTGTGGCCTCGAGACTCGAGATTCCCGCGGCAGGCTGCACGCGCATCGAGTGAACCCGACCCGCGACCTTCATCCGCTGCCGCCAGCGCACCTGGCCGATCGGCACCGCACCGGGTACGAAGTCGGTTGGCGGAGCACCGACGAGATCCGCGTCCTCTGCGCTCATCGGCGTCGCCACACCGAGCTCCCTCGCTCCGGCGGCATTTCGCAACAGCTCGGCGAGATGGCGGAGGCGCCTTTGGCTGCGAACCTGGAAGGGGATAATCGTCGCAGAGGCATTGGGGATCTCACCGACGAGCGTGGCGATGCGATCGCTCGTTCGATCCTGGGCGATACTGCGAATGGTGCGGCCATAGACGCGTCTCGGCAACAGCAGGGTGACCTCGGTCTCGCCGTCGCTGACAAGATCCGCGATGAACTGCACGATCGCCCGACCGACGCGGCGATCGGGGCACTCGACGATCTCGAGCGGAAAGAGCGCAAGACCGAGCTTGAGCCACTCCTCCTCGAGCCGTCGACTCGCCTTCGTGTCAAGGACAAAGTGCAACCCTCTCGAGTCTCCAGGACTGAGCGAGCGGGCGTACTGCAGTGCGCGAGCGACCGCCAGGTCAAAACGTTCGACATAGACGAGCACCACGTGACGCCGCGGAACCGGAGTCTCGGCGGCGAGCTGAACGTTTGCCTCGAGCTGAGTGCGCTCCTCGGTATAGGTCTTGTTCAGCCGGATCAAGACCGTGACGAGGATCGGAAAGATGACAATGACAACCCACGCGCCCTGGGTGAACTTTGTTACCGCGAAGATCAGCACGACGAAGGTCGACACCACGCCAGCGAAGCCATTGATGAACGCCTTGCGTTGCCAGCCCTGCTCTCGGTGCGTGCGATGGTGCTTGACCATCCCAAATCCCGCGATTGCGAATCCCGTGAATACCCCGATGGCATAGACACCGACGAGCGCGCTCACATTTGCACGCGACACCAGCAGGAGCACGATCGAGACCGCAGCGAGGATCAGGATGCCGTTCGAGAAGACGAGTCGATGTCCTCGCTTCGAGAGACTCGGCGGCAAGAACGCGTCGGAGGCGACGAAGCTGACGAGGTTCGGGAAACCGTTGAAGCTGGTGTTGGCTCCGGTGTAGAGGATCAGCATCGTCGCCGCCTGTACTGCGTAGAAGCCGATGCGTCCGAATACCGAATGGCCGAACGCGAGCGTCGCCTCCTGTGAGAGCACAGTCGGGCTTCCGTTGATGAATGGAACGGCATGGGTTCTCCACGCGAGTACGGATACCCCAGTGACGAGCGAACCGAGCGTGATCGACATGATGACGAGCACGCGACGGGCGTTTATGCCCTCTGGTCGCTTGAAGTTGGCGACGCCGTTGGAGATTGCCTCAAGTCCAGTCAGCGAAGATCCGCCGTTCGCGAACGCCCGGAGGACGATGAACAGGCTGGCCCCCATGAGCAGTCCGTGTCCGGAGATCCCGAGCGGAACGTGTCCAGCGGGATAGTGCTGTTCATAGAGCCGCGGAAGATGTCCGAAGATCGCGCGCACGATTCCGATGACCACGACCGAGGTGACCGCGCTGATGAAGAGGTAGGTCGGAATCGCAAAGGTGCGACCGGCCTCTTTGATCCCGCGGAGGTTCCCCCAGAGCAGGAAGATCACGATGAGGACCGTTATCGGTACGGTAAACGGAACGAGTCTCGGAAAGGCAGAGGTGACGGCGTTCGTACCTGCTGCGGTCTGGACCGCGACCGTCACGATGTAATCGAGGATGAGCGCGACCGCCGCCACCTGGGCAAAACGCGGGCCAAAGTTCTCGCGCGCCACCACGTAGGAGCCGCCTGCCTTGGTGTAGACCGTCACGACCTCGCGGTACGAGAGCGTCACAAAGATCAGCACCAAGATGACGGCGAAGGTGATCGGGAGCAAGAGCGAGAATGCCGCGACACCCACTGCGGGCACCAAGATGGTCAGGATCTCCTCCGAACCGTACGCCGTCGAGGAGATGCAGTCGGGGGCAAGTACGCCGAGCGCAGTGACCTTGTTGAGACGTTGGTCTCCAAGACTCTCGGTGACGAGCGGGGGTCCGAGAAAGCGACGTTTGAGGCGATAGAGCAGCGGCTCTGGCAGTTCGACCCGCTGCGGTCCTAAGCGCGGTCCCCGAAGTCCCTGAGGGGTTTCTGGTGTGACCATTGTCAGTTTTGTGCCCCTTGCCCGTTGATTCCCGCCCCATCATAAGCACGCGGTGGCGCCGAGAGCATTAAGGTCTCGATTCAGAGACTTGGTATCTGGACGAGAGACAGCTCGGAATCCAAGTTGTTATTTTTTCAACCGAGGTGTTCGATAGGAATCATGAAAATCGTTGTCGTTGGATGTGGGCGGGTCGGAACCTCGCTGGCAATTGCGCTCGACCAGCAGGGTCATGAGGTTGTCGTTCTCGACAAGGACCCGGATGCCTTCCATCGGCTCCCGGGCAACTGGGGCGGAAGGACCATCACGGGTTTCGGGTTCGACCGCGACCGATTGAACGAGGCGGGTGCGGCGGACGCGGATGCCCTCGCCGCAGTTACGAGCGGGGACAATTCGAATATCTTGACCGCAAGGATCGCGCGCGAGACGTACCAGATTCCGAATGTGGTGGCTCGGATCTACGATCCCCGGAGAGCTGAGATCTACCAACGACTCGGAATTCCCACGGTCGCAACCGTGACCTGGACGATTGAGCAGGTCACGCGCAAGCTCTTTCCCGACAACACTGTCT
Source organism: Acidimicrobiaceae bacterium (assembly GCA_027459565.1). Classification (GTDB taxonomy): domain Bacteria; phylum Actinomycetota; class Acidimicrobiia; order Acidimicrobiales; family Bog-793; genus CAIVND01. The sequence continues at coordinate 3,214 of DAIDIA010000062.1, forward strand.
CCGAATGGTCTGATCCGACTGGGGAGATCAGTCTCGTCGAGCGAATCCTCCCGAACGGATGGTGCGGAAAGAAGATGGCATTGATCGAACAAGAGACCTCGGCCCGGATCATCGCCGTCGTCCGCGGAAACCAGTCTTTCCTGGGTCATGGCGATCTCATCGGCCAGGAGGGAGACGCCGTGTATCTCGCGGTCAACAAGTCGTCTGCACTGGCGCTTGATGAATCCTTTAGTGAAATGCGCGTCGCTCAATGAGAGTGGTCATCGCCGGGGCCGGTGCGGTCGGCACATTCCTCGCGGAGGACCTCTCCGCGAATGGCCACAAGGTCATGGTGGTCGACCAGAACCCGGAGACCAAGAGTCACTTCGCCGTGGACACCCCGATCGAATTCCTTCACGCCGATGCATGCGAGGCAGACGCCTTGCAGGCTGCCCAACTCGACACCGCCGATGTTGTCATTGCGGCGACAGGAGATGACGAGGACAACCTCGTGATCTCGCTTCTCGCCAAGCAGGAGTTTGCGGTCCCCCGCGTCATCGCTCGAGTGAACCACCCGAAGAACAACTGGCTGTTCACCGAGAGCTGGGGTGTAGACGTCGCGGTATCGACGCCCCATCTGCTCTCCGCCCTCGTGGAGGAGGCTGTGTCGGTCGGATCCGTTGTTCACCTTCTGAATTTCAAGAACGGTGACATCAGGCTCATTGAGGTAACGCTTGACTCGAAGTCACCGGCCAAGAACACGATGCTCATGACACTTGCGCTCCCGCGCGAGGCAGCAGTGGTCGCTATCGTGAGGGATGGACACGTCATCACGCCCCGCACTGACACCCGCCTCAGCGATGGCGACGAGATCCTTCTGCTGGTCGGAAACGGCTGCGAGGATGCGGTGCGGCGATTGCTCGTCGCCTCGTAACCAGCGACGGTCCGACTTCGGGTTATGCCCCGACGATCCGTTTGCGTGCGATCGCCAGGCAGTACCCGAGCGCCGCGATGATTACCAGCTTCTTGGACATGTGCAGATCGTAGTTGGGCGAGGTGGTCTGGCGCAGCGCGGGCAGATTCGAGTGAGCCGAAACCTTTGCGCGCGTGAGAGCTGTGGTGACGACTTCATCGGGATCTAACCTTGTGAGGCGATGAGGAAGAGAGCCTGGACCAACCGACAAGAGACAGCGGTCGATGTCGACGCGGACCTCCTCATTGACCCCGACGCGGAGGTCGTCCTCCCAAAAGACGATGTTCATCGACTCCGGGAGGAGATCGACATCTTGTTGGTCATCCTTGTCGGAGGATTCCTCGGCACGCTCTGCCGCTACGAGTTGAGCACCCACTGGAGCCAGTCGGGAACAGCATTTCCGCTCACAATCTTTACGATCAACGTCTCCGGCTCACTTCTGATCGGCATCATCTTGACCGCGATTATCGAGAAGCTGCGGCCCACTCGATATCTGCGCCCACTCACCTGCGTCGGCTTTCTCGGTGGCTGGACGACGATGTCGACACTCGCGGTCGAGAGTGACCACCTCATCTCGTCGAACCACCCGGAGGTGGCATTTGCCTACGTCTTCGCGACAATGATCGTCACCCCGCTCGTCGCAGCTCTTGGCATATCGCTCGCACACCTCTTGCCGAGATCGCGAGAGGCAGACGAAAAGGCCCCCGACCAGTGACCGGCGTCGCTCTCGCCATGAGCGTCTCTGGCGCGGGTGCCCTCGGTGCCGTCGCGCGGTACCTCGTGGACCTGACGATCACAAGGCGATTCCCAAGAGTCGTTCCCCGCGGAACGATGGCAGTCAACATCATCGGTTCATTCATCCTTGGTCTGATCTCCGGGCTTGTCGCACACCATCACCTTGCGAGCGTTTCGAACCTGATTATCGGAACGGGCTTCTGTGGCGGATTGACGACAGCTTCGAGCGCGGCATTTGAAACCGCCCGGCTCTTTCACCTGAGCAAGGCCGGCGCGGCAACAATAACCATCGCTGCGGGGATCGGAACGAGCTGTCTGGCGGGCGCGATCGGTCTAGGACTTGGACTGATCCCGATCTGACCGCATCGAGTTGGTCCACCTCGCATCGGGTTACCTCCGCCCAGAGAGCATTTCGCACGAGCACGAATGCGCAAGTTGCGTTCCTGGCCGTGTCAGCGCACATTCCGTACATCAACCTATGTTCAGTCGCGATAACGGCATCTCCCGATGTAAATAGTGAGATGCCCCCTAAGCGTACGGAAACGTCCGATTCACACTTCGAGGACATCCGGCGTGCGCATCCAAATTCTTCAGGATCTGGACTGAAACGGCATTAATGGACAGTCCTGACGTCCGACTTCACAAGCTTGGCGGAGCCGACCTTGCCTCTGCCGATGACGGAGAGCTCGAGCCCAAACCCGAATAAAAGTCTGGGCTTGCCGGCGCAGCGGCGTATGAATGTTGAGTCGCCCGCTCGGAATCGGAGGGGCGCTGGCGCCTATCTGGAAGAATCATGTCCATGTTCCCTCTCATCGAGCCTTACGATTCTGGCCTCCTCGATGTAGGCGACGGTCACGCCGTGTACTGGGAGGTTGCCGGTACTCCTGACGGCCTCCCGGCAATCTGGTTGCATGGCGGTCCCGGCGCGCCGGCCTCACCGGACAGCCGACGAAACTTCGATCCCACGCGCTATCGGATAGTCATCTTCGATCAGCGAGGCTGCGGCCGCAGCAGGCCCTTGGCCAGTGATGCTGGCGCCGACCTGAACACGAACACGACTGCTCATCTCGTTGCGGACATCGAGAGGCTGCGTTTGCACCTTGACATCGACCGATGGGTCGTGGTCGGGGGGTCGTGGGGGGTGACGCTCGCCCTCGTCTACGCGCAGCGACACCCGGACCGCGTGCTCGGTATGGTCATGGCGGCCGTAACTTCCGGGCGGCGGAGGGAGACGCAGTGGATTACCCGAGACATGGGACGTGTGTTCCCCCGTCAGTGGGACCATTTCGTGGAGCTATTGCCCGAATCCGACCGCGACGGTGATCTAGCTGCGGCCTACGCTCGACTCCTTGCCAGCTCGGATGAGACTCTGCGTGAGGAGGCCGCGCGGCGCTGGTGCGAGTGGGAGGACACCCACATGTCTTTCGCCCCCGGATACCAGCCGCACCTCAGCGTACGGGAACTGTCCTGGCAGATGACCTTCGCCCGACTGGTGACGCACTATTGGAGTCACGGCTGCTTCCTGGCCGATAACGAGGTTCTCGCCAACATGGCGAAGATCGCGCATATCCCCTCCTTGTTGATTCACGGTCTTTACGACATTTCAGGCCCGCTGGACACTGCTTGGATGCTGCACAAGGCATGGCCAGCGAGCCGCCTAATCGTCGTCGATGACGCCGGTCACTTCGGCGGAAGCATGGGCGAAAAGTTCGCCGCCGCTATCGACGAAATGGTCAACCAGCTGAGTTCTGCGTAGCACCATCACCGAGACTCGGCTCAATGGGCGGCAGTCGCTAATCGCGAGGTATGTCGGTTACCCGATAGGAACATGGGTCCGCGATTTCCTCGAAAACCTCCCAACCATTGCCGACGTCGTTCTCGAGCGAACCAATTGGAGACTCGTTTAGGAGATCGTACGAACTTAGCGGCGTTACGGGTTGGCATTTCGATGTCACTAAATGGACAAAGCCATGTCTGTCCCGTGGATTTGGGAAAGCCTCTTATCAGACGCTGAGAAGATCGCGAGCACCCGTATCACTCGACGGGTGTCGGAGCTTTGACATCGCGCGCGCCTCGATCTGGCGGATTCGCTCTCGGGTGAGATTGAAATATTCGCCAACATCTTCAAGCGTTCTCGGCTCGCCGCGATCGAGACCGAAACGCAGGCGCAGGATCTCGCGCTCGCGCTCGTCAAGGGGCGCGAGGAGGCGATTGATCTCGTGGGGAAGCATTGCCGTCGCAGCCATCTCGAAGGGTGACTCGGCGGAGCGGTCCTCGACCACGTCTCCAAGCTCTGCGTCGCCGTCCTCTCGGAGCGGCTCTGAGAGCGAGAGCGGTTCGGCACGAAAGCGCAGCGCCTCAATCAGTTTGTCCTCGGGAAGCTCAACCTCAGCGCCGAGTTCGGCAAGCGTCGCCGGACGACCGAGCTTGAGTTCGAGGCGAGCCTGTGCCTTCTGCACGCGAGCGAGAGTGTCGCCAGCATGTACAGGAAGGCGGATTGTCCGGCCCGTATTCGCAATGCCGCGGGTGATCGCCTGGCGGATCCACCACGTTGCATATGTCGAGAACTTGAATCCCTTTCGCCAGTCGAACTTCTCGACTGCGTGCATCAAACCGAGGTTGCCCTCTTGGATCAGGTCGAGCAACGGCAGACCAGAGGCCTGATATTTCTTGGCGATAGAGACCACGAGCCGGAGGTTCGACTGAACGAACTCTCGCTGGGCATCGTCACCGAGGCGGCACAGTCGACGGAGCTCTCGACGACGCGTCGGAGTGATGCCCTTCGGTGGTTTCGCGAGCTCTGCCTCGGCCTGTACGCGATTCTCGATCGCCTGCGCGAGACGAACTTCGTCATCTTTGGTCAGGAGTGGATACTGACCAATGTCGGTCAGATAGAGACGGACGAGATCTTCCTCGTCGCGTTCAACTCGATCTTTTGCCAACGCCTTTAACCTCCGTGTCTAGCAACGTACCCGCGCACTCAAACGACGAGGTGACGTGCGCCTCAACAACAGTTCGGATGCGTTCATACGAAGATTGCAAGCGACGGCAAGCGCCGTTCGCCGTTCCCTTCGCCCTTAGTGTATCGGTGGCCAGGGGGTACCCTTACAGACCTCGGGAGTGCCCGCGCACCATGGCACTCAGAAACTCGGAGTGCCAAACGGACCGCCGACGCCCTCGAGGCCGACCCGAGCCGTCGCCGCAACAGATGCGAATTGGGAGGACTCAAATGCCCCGGAGAGGCTCGCGACCGAGGACCCAAGATCAAAGATCATCCGAGAGAGCATGAGTCCGATCGGTCCATCGCTCGCCGGATTGCAGAGGACACGGCGCTCGCGATACGCGGCGAGCATCGCCGGATACCACGCGAGCGCCAGCACTGCGGCGAGCTCCTCGGCCGAGAGCTCCTCCAGGGAATCGAGGAGGGCGTCGTGTTCCTCGCCCGGCGACTTGGTGGATTCGGACACGTGATCGAGACCGTCCGAGACCAGCAAACGGCGCTCGATGAGTTCGGCCCGGTATGCATGCGCGTGGCTCACGGCCGAAAGTTGCACAGCCATCGCCGGCGACTTTGATCGCAGCACCGCCCGACCGGTGATCGCGAAGAACGTGAGTTCAACGTATCGGTAGCGTCCGAGGAGCCCCGCCATCTCCTGGATCGTCTGGGGACGGTTGCCTGTGGTCATGATTTTGCACCGTCGAACCGTCGCGAGGCGCGGAAGCGGTTCACGATCGGCATTCTACGGTCCTTGCCAAACGCGCGATGGGTGACGCGCGGCCCCGGAGGTGCCTGGCGACGCTTGTATTCGGCTGCGTCGACAAGATCGAAGATCCGACGGACGATCGTCGGATCGAATCCCTCACGTTCAAGGTCACCGATCGTCTTTGCATATTCGATGTAGCCCTCGAGGATCGGATCGAGCACGGTATAGGGAGGAAGTGAGTCTTCATCGCGCTGATCCGGTCGCAGCTCGGCCGATGGGGGCTTGTCAAGGATGGACTGCGGGATGATGTCGCGTCCGGCTCTCTTGTTGCGAAACTCGCACAGTTCGTACACGAGGAGCTTCGGCACGTCCTTGATGACCGCGAATCCCCCCGCCATGTCACCATAGAGGGTCGCATATCCCACCGCGGTCTCGCTCTTGTTCCCTGTTGTGAGGATGAGCCAGCCGAGCTTGTTCGACAGTCCCATCATCAACGTGCCACGCACGCGTGCCTGGATGTTCTCCTCCGCGAGATTGCTCGAATGCCCGGAGAAGCTCGGAGCGAGAAGCTCAAGGAATGCATAGTGCGCGAGCTCGATCGGTATTGTCCGCAGTTCAATCTTGAACTCTTCGGCGAGTCGGGCTGCGTCGGTGAGCGACCCCTCGGATGAGTACCGCGAGGGCATCGAGACTCCATGCACGCGGTCTGCGCCGACCGCATCGACAGCGATTGCGGCGACAAGCGCCGAATCGACACCACCTGACAGCGCGATGCCGACATCGGCAAAACCGTTTTTTTCGACGTAATCACGCGTCGCGAGCACAAGAGCCTCGTAAACCTCTTCGGAGCGTTCAAGGGGCGAGCAGATTGACGGAGGACGGATTGTCTCGGTCTCGGCGCGACGCGCTCTCGTGACGACGCTGTCCGCACGCGTGTTGATCTCGTCACCTCGCGACTTGGACGCGATCTCGATGTCGGCGATCTCGACACGTTCCACAAACTGCGGCATGCGCAGTGTGGTCGCGCCGCGCTCATCGATGACCATCGAGCCGCCGTCAAACACGAGCTCGTCCTGGCCCCCCACAAGGTTCACATAGACAATCGAGCAGTCGCCCTCCGTGGCGCGCGCCGAGAGCATCTCCTGACGCTCGATGAGCACGTTCTGACGGTACGGCGAGGCGTTCAGGGAGACGATGAGTTCGGCGCCCGCTCTTGCCTGACGGACGACGGGACCGTCGCTCGACCAGGCGTCCTCGCAGATCGTCACGCCGACTCGCAAACCGCCGATGACAAACAGCGGGGTATCGCCACTGCCGGTCGCAAACCAACGTCGCTCATCGAACACCCCATAGTTCGGGAGCAGTTCCTTGTGCCAGACTCCGTGCATCTCGCCCCTCGATGCGACGGCCGCGGCGTTGAAGAGTCCGTCCACCGATTCAACGAAACCAAGTACGGCCACGCACTCTTTCGTCGCCCTGACGACCTCATCGAGGGCGCGCTCAGCGCTCTCGATGAACGCCGGCTCGACGAGTAGGTCCTCCGGAGGGTAACCAGGAATCACAAGTTCCGGGAAGACCGCGAGATCCGCTCCGCTCTCCTCCGCTCGATTGAGGGCGTCAAGAATTCGACCGACATTGCCCGCGAAATCACCGACAGTGACATTCAGCTGACAGAGCGCGACGCGCAAGACTGGCATGTGAGCATCGTACCGGCGCCCCGCGCGCGGTTGGGCGAGCGGACCGGTAAATCACCAAGGGCATCGCCACTGCGCGAGAATGTGCAATCCCGAACCCGCCGACAACCCCAAACCACGACGGCATTCCCCCGAATGCGAGGAGTAGGCATGCGAGACAGCCTGTTGAACACGCGTCTCCTCGGATCGACTGCGCGCCCTCCGCATCAACCGCGCCGATGACGCTCCAGAGGCTGACCGCCCCGGGGAGCCACTGAATGGAGCCGCTGCTCTGCTACCCAAGACCACCGGTTCCCGAGC
>DAIDIA010000063.1 GCA_027459565.1 Acidimicrobiaceae bacterium
GGCGGACGAGGAGGCGGGATATGCCTCGGAGGCCTGGGCCGAGGGTGAGTGGATCGAGGCCGCCGATGGATCAATGGTCTTCCAGCCCGCCGGCGGGGGAGAGCCGATCACGATGGAGAGCTGGCAAAGGGGTGGTGTGAACGCTGCGCCGACGGAGACGCCGCCAGCAGGCGAGCCAGAGGGTGAGTCCGTCACCGAGGTGGCGGGCGAGCCTGGCACGCCGGTCGAGGCCGGGCCGACGGACGCAACGGGCGAGGCGTAACGGGGATTGGCCACCCGTCCGGTACGCACCTGCGTGGGCTGTCGCCAGCGATTCGCGGTCGACCTCCTGGTGCGGATCACGGTCGACGGACACGGTGATCTGGTGTCCGGAGGGTCGTCGCAGGGGCGGGGAGTCTGGCTCTGCGAGGGTTCCCGGCCGTGTCTGCAGGCGGCCATGCGGTCAAAGGCGATTGGTCGGGGTCTGAGGGTTCAGCTGACCGACGAGCAGGAGCGCCTGTTCGCCGGGAGACTGTTGGATGGAATGGAGCACGGAGGTACCGCGAGCAGCCCGAGCACGGCTGTCTCGTAGGTGTGCGAGGATAGGAGTACGGCTTTAGCCGTCTGAGAGGCGTGTCACATGGATGCGCTGAGAAGGGACTGTCGAGTAGTTGGCGAAGAAGATCCGCGTCTACGAGCTTGCACGCGAGCTTGGACTTACGAATAAAGAGGCTCTCGACCTCTCCATTGCACTAGGGATCGGTGTCAAAAGCCACTCGTCGTCAATCGAAGACGCCCAGGCCGATCGCGTCCGCAGGAAGGCGAAGGCCGACGGCCTCGTTCGGGAGGTTCAGCCCGAGGAGCCGGTGCCGGCCAAGAAGGCACCGGCCAAGCGGGCAGCAGCCCCGCGCGCCGCCGCGCCGAGAACAGCCGTCCCGGATGCGCCAGCGCATGCGGAGCCCAATCCTGTCTCGGTGACCGAGGAGCCCGAGGCGACGCATTCGGCTCCGGTTCCGAGTTCCCCGGCGGCTGCATCGACGAGTCCCTTCGAGCCCCCCGTACTTCCCGACGAATCGGCCGCCGAGCATCGCGTGGTGCGGAGCCGTCCGGCGAGCCAGGTGACCGAGACGCCGCGTCCATCCGCAGAGCGACCCCTGCCTCCCCGAGTCGCCTCCGCTCCGTCGCGTGGCGCCGCACCCGGCGCACCGGAGACCCCGCGGTCAGCGGCGTCCGCGCCACCACAGGCCCGACGACCGCTCACCAGCCCGACGGGCCGTCCGATCCCACCGCCCCCGGGTGGACCGCTTCGCTCTGCAACCGGGCGTCCGATTCCACCACCTCCCGGTGGCGGCCGCCCAGCATCTGGCGCGCCATCGCGACCGACCGGACCCGGCGGGCCGACCCGGGGACCCCGTCCGACGGGAGCCCCCCGGCCCGGTGGGACGGGAACCTCGCGCCCCGGCGGATTCTCCGGCGGTTCGTCACGCCCAGGTGGATTCTCCGGCGGTACGGGTTCGAGCCGTCCTTCGACGGGAGCGTCGGGGATGCCCGGCCGTCCCGGGGCCGGCAGCGCACCGGGTGGTCCGCCAGGTGGTCCGCCACGCGGCGGACCCGGTGGCCGTGGACGTCCGCCCCAGCGCAGGACGCAGAGACGCCGGCGCAACACCGAGGAGCTCGAGCCATATCAGCCGGTCGTCTACAGCGCCTCGAATGCGCCCGTTCCCGAGAACGAGGTCATCATCGAGCGCGGCTCGACGCCCCAAGAGGTCGGTCCGAAGTTGAACCGCTCCTCGGGTGACATCATCCGGTTCCTCTTCCTCCAGGGCGAGGTCGTCACCGCGACCCAGTCGCTCTCGGAGGACATGATCGAGCTGTTTGCCGCGGAGATCGGCGCGCGCGTCAAGCTCGTTGATCCCGGCGAGGAGCAGGAGGCAGCCCTGCAGGCGCGTTATTTCGCCGAGGTCGACGAGGAGGAGGACGCCTCCACCTTCGAACCGCGTCCCCCGATCGTCACCGTCATGGGTCACGTCGACCACGGAAAGACCAAGCTGCTCGACCGAATCCGGCAGACCAACGTCGTCGCCGGCGAGGCGGGTGGGATCACCCAGCACATCGGTGCCTACCAGGTCAAGGTGGGAGACCAGGCGATCACGTTCATCGACACACCGGGTCACGAGGCGTTCACCGCGATGCGCGCCCGGGGTGCCGAGGTCACCGACATTGTCGTGCTCGTCGTTGCGGCCGACGATGGTGTCATGCCCCAGACCGTCGAGGCGATCAATCACGCGAAGGCGGCAAAGGTGCCGATCATCGTCGCGATCAACAAGATCGACCGCGAGGATGCAGATCCGAACCGCGTCCTCCAGCAGCTCTCGGAGCTCGGGCTGGTCCCGGAATCATGGGGAGGGGACACGATCACCGTCGAGTGTTCGGCGCTCCAGGGGCTCGGAATCGACGACCTGCTCGAACAGATCACCGTGCTCGCCGAGGTGCTCGAGCTGAAGGCGTCACCCGACGGGCCCGCCCGCGGGACCGTCCTCGAATCCAATCTCGAGGTTGGCAGGGGTCCGGTCGCGACGATCATCGTCTCCTCGGGCACGCTCCACGTCGGTGACGCGCTCGTCGCGGGTTCCGCGTGGGGAAGGGTCAAGGCCCTGATCGATGACAAGGGCAACCCGGTCAAGGTCGCGACGCCCTCCATGCCCGTCGAGGTGCTCGGTCTCTCCGAGCCTGCCTCGGCCGGCGACGAGGTGCGCGCAACGCCGGACCAGGCGATCGCGCGCACGATCGGTGAGGCGCGAGAGCAGCGCCAGCGGTTCGCCGGATACGGTCAGAATGCCTCCGCGCAGGGCTCGGGTTCGAAGCTCGAGGACATCTTCGAGCAGATCCAGCAGGGTGGGACGGCAACGTTGACGCTCGTGCTCAAGGCAGATGTCCAGGGATCGCTCGAGGCAGTGACCGAGAGGCTGCGCAAACTCGAACGCGACGACGTCAAGATCGCCTTCGTGCACCGCGCCGTCGGTGGAATCACCGAGAACGATGTCTCCATCGCGGCGGCATCGGGGGCGACGATCATCGGCTTCAACGTGCGGCCCGACCGACGTTCGCGCGAGCTGGCCATGACGCTCAAGGTCGAGATCCGCACCTACGAGATCATCTACAAGTTGATTGAGGATCTCGAGGCAGCGATGCTCGGCATGCTCGCGCCGACCTTTGAGGAGATCGTCACCGGTGAGGCCGAGGTACGCGACATCTTCCGCGTGCCGCGTATCGGCGCGATCGCTGGATGCTACGTCCGTTCCGGCACGATCACGCGCGGTTCGAAGGTGCGTTTCCTGAGAGATGGTGTGGTGATCTGGAAGGGTGCGATCTCGTCACTGCGTCGGTTCAAAGATGACGTGCGCGAGGTCCAGGCGGGCTTCGAATGTGGTATCGGACTTACCGACTTCCAGGATCTGCACTCTGGTGACATCATCGAGACCTTTGACGAGCGCGAGGTTCCGCGCACCTAGCGACATTGGTTCATCCGAACCGTCTCCTGGTACCCGGGTGCGGTCAAAGTGATCGACTGGAGGCGAACTCACCTTGGAGCGTTCACGCAAGAAGAATCCGCAGCGCAACTTCCCGCGAACGCTGCGCGTCAATGCACTCTTGCAGGAGGTGCTCGCGGAGGCACTTGAGCGGCTCTCGGACCACGATGAGCGGCTCTTGCTGACGACGGTCACCGGCGTCTCTTGCGACCCGGATCTCCGACATGCGCTGGTGTTCCTCTCCTCGCTCGACGATGAGAGGTCCGAGGCGCTCGAAGAGCACCGTCGCGCGCTGCAGTCGAAGATCGCCGCGCAGGTCCACCTCAAGCGTGTCCCCGCGCTGAAGTTCATCGTCGACCCGGCGATCGTCGCCGGCAATCGTGTCGAAGAGGCACTGAGACGCGTGCACGAACTCACCGACGAGGAGCGCGATTCCTAGGATGGGTCGGAGACCGAGAGACGCAGCTCGCGCGGGTGTTCCCGAGATCGATGGCTACGTCGTCATCGACAAACCCGCGGGCATGACCTCGCACGATGTCGTCGCGCGAGCCAGACGTGCATTGATGTCGAGACGGATCGGTCACGCGGGAACGCTCGATCCCGGAGCGACCGGCGTCCTCGTGCTCGGTGTGGGTCGCGCCACGCGTCTTTTGCGTTTTGTCAGTGATCTTCCAAAGTCCTATCGCGGGGAGATCGTCTTCGGGGCGACGACCTCGACCCTCGATGACGAGGGTGAGATCACCGCGACGTTCCCGATGGCAGATCTCGAGGTCGAACACGTACGCGAGGTTGCGCGGCAGTTCCTCGGGACGATCGAGCAGATCCCGCCGATGGTCTCAGCGATCAAGGTCGATGGACGACGTCTCTACGAGCTCGCGCGTGAGGGTATCGAGATCGAACGCGCGCCGCGTTCGGTCACGATCACCCGCTTTGATATCGAGCCGAGTGACGACCCGCTCGTCTTTGGATTCGTCGTCGACTGCTCCTCCGGTACTTACGTGCGCTCGCTCGCTGCGGACCTTGGCACGCGTCTCGGTGGTGGCGCGCACTTGAGGAACCTGCGCCGCGAGAGCATCGGGTCCTTCACGATCGAAGGGGCCGTTGCGATCGACGGGCTGTCGCGTTCGGATGTCGCTCCGAGTCTCGGACTCGTGCAACACCTCGATGTGATCACGGTCAGCGATGCGATCGAAGTCGAGGTTGCGCATGGAAAGATCCTTGAACGCCGCGCGCTCGAGGTTGTCGGCGAGGGACCGTGGGCGCTGTGCTCGGGGGACGCGCGTCTGCTTGGTGTCTATGAGCCGTGGACCACGGAGCGCATCAAGCCAGCGGTGGTGCTCATCGATGCGAACGACTCCCCCGAGCCACCGGCGCGCGAACCCGAGGCGAATGTGCCGCCCAACGACGACCCCCTCGGACGATAGGGTCTCTGGGATATGAGCACTGTGACCGATTCCGGGCCCGTTGCGCGCGGATGCAGCGTGGTCACGGTGGGCACCTATGACGGGGTGCATCTTGGCCACCGACGACTCATCGACGAGACGAAACGGTCTGCTCGAGAGCTCGGATGCAAGAGCGTCGTCGTCACCTTCGCGGTGCATCCGTCGAAGGTTCTGCGCCCGGACGCGCCCGTCCCACTCTTGTGCACCCTCGCCGAGAAGATCGCCCTGCTCGAGGCGACCGGCATCGATGAGGTGGTCGTCCTCGATTTCGACGCGGCGCGCGCACGCGAGAGCGCCGAGGACTTCGTGATCCGCGACCTCGTCGGTGGCCTGTCGGTCGCCGAGGTCGTCGTCGGGTCGAACTTCCGATTCGGCTACAAACGCCGCGGTGATGTCGCTCTGTTGCGAAGACTCGGGAGGGAATACGGATTTATCACCAAGGGCATCGATCTCGTACTCGACGATGAGCACCACAGCGTCGTCTCCTCGACGAGGATCCGTTCGCTGATCAGCGCCGGCGAGCTGGTGGAGGCCGCGCACCTGCTCGGGCGGTCCTATCTCCTCACGGGCATGATCGATGCCGGCTTTGGACTCCGCGTCGACGATGAGCTACTCATCCCACCGCCGGGGACATATCGCGTCACCCTCTCGCAGACGCGCGCCAGGGGCGGGGTCGCCGTAGCGGGAGAGCCACCGGCGTTGATGGCAACGGCGAGGGTCGGCGCGACGGGTGCGATCGTGCTCATCCCCACCTCGGGCGATGTCGATCTCGACCTCACCGAGCCCGTGGAGGTGGCGTTCGCCTCAGATCGTGACCAGGCCTCCGAGGGTGATCGGTAGACTGGAGCCGTGGCAATCTATCCGATCCGTCAATTCGGCGACCCCGTGCTGCGCCAGCGCGCCCGGGAGGTCGAGAACGTCGACGGCGCGCTCGTGCGTCTCGTCGAGGACATGTTCGAGACGATGTACGACGCTCCCGGCGTCGGCCTCGCGGCCCCTCAGGTGGGCGTCGAACGCCGGTTGTTCGTCTATGACATCGGCGATGGACCGAATGCGGTGATCAATCCCGAGATCGTCGAGAGTTCCGGTGAATGGAGCTACGACGAGGGCTGCCTGTCGATTCCGGATCTCTCGTGGACGGTCGTGCGGCCCAATTCCGTGCACCTGCGTGGCCTCTCACTCGAGGGCGAGACGATCGATATCGAGGCGGACGAACTTCTCGCGCGCTGTTTCCAGCACGAGATGGACCATCTCGATGGCATCCTCCTCGTGGAGCGACTCGATGAGGAGCAGCGGAAGGCGGCGATGTCGATCCTGAGACGCCGCGCACTCGACGCCACCCTCCCCAGCCCTCTCTAAGCGCAGCACGACACTGACCCGCCTCGCGTTCTTCGGTTCCCCCGCGATCGCGGCGACCACGCTTGGCGAACTCATCGAGGCGCGACACGAGATCTGCGTCGTCGTCACGAACCCCGACCGGAGGAGAAACCGGCGCGGCGGGCTTGAACCCAATCCCGTCAAGGCACTTGCGTTGGCGCACGGCATCGAGGTCTGCGAGAGACCAGAAGACGTCCTCCGGTTTCCCTGTGAGCTCGGCATCGTCGTTGCCTATGGCCAGCTGATCCGGGGCGAGGTGCTCGGGCGACTCCGGCTGATCAATGTGCACTTCTCCCTGCTGCCGCGGTGGCGCGGCGCTGCTCCAGTAGAGCGCGCGATCCTCGCTGGCGACGAGACGACCGGAGTCTGCCTGATGGGTCTCGAGGCGGGACTCGACACCGGACCGGTCTATGCTCGCGAGTCGACCGGGATCGACCCCGAGGAGGACCTCGGGCACCTGCGATCGCGACTTGGTGCATTGGGCGACAAGCTCTTGCTGGCAGAGCTCTCCCGAGGGCCCCAGGCCTTCGATCACCCGGTGCCCCAGGAGGGCGAGGTGACCTACGCGCACAAGATCACCGCCGAGGACCGGCACCTCGACTTTGGCGAGCCGGCGATCATCGCGCAGCGGAGGGTCCGCGTCGGAAGGGCATGGACGACGTTCCGGGGAGGGCGCGTGGTCATCCATGAGGCGCGCGTGCGCAACGACGATGGGCGAAGCGCAGGCGCGCCCCCCGGCCTGATTGTCGAAGATCACGTCGTCACGCCAGATGGCCTCCTCGTTCCCCTCGTTCTCCAGAGCGAGGGGAGATCCCGGATGGACTTTCCCACCTGGCTCGCGGGCGCGAGGCTCGAAGCCGGGGAGCGGTTTGGACCGTGAGGGTTCAGGGCGTTGCCGCTAGTCTCGCGGATGTGATTCCGATCGGAGACATCCATGTCGCGCCCTCGATGCTCTCGGCAGATTTCGGACACCTCGCGGATGCCGTCGAGACGATCGCCTCGGAGACCTCGTGGCTCCACATCGACGTCATGGACGGACACTTCGTCCCCAACCTGACCATCGGACCTCCGGTGGTTGCCTCGCTGCGCCGCGAGTCATCGCTCTTCTTTGACTGTCATCTGATGATGACCAATCCCGAGCGCTACCTCGAGGCGTTCGCTCGCGCCGGCGCGGACCTGTGCTCGGTCCATGTCGAGATCGGCAAGACCGACCAGCTGATCGACCAGATGCGCGCGCTCGGTCTCAATGTCGGACTGGTGCTCAGTCCCGACACCCCGTTCTCTGTTGCCGCGCCCTTTCTCGACCGCATCGACCTTTTGTTGGTGATGAGCGTCTTCCCCGGCTTTGGCGGCCAGTCGTTCATGCCAGAGGTGCTTCCCAAGATCTCCGAGGCGCGCGACGCGATCCGGAACGGGCGGCACCAGGTGTTGATCGAGGTCGACGGTGGGGTCGACCGAGCCACTGCTCCGCTCGCCGCGATCGCGGGTGCGCAGGTCTTCGTCGCCGGAAACGCCGTCTTTGGCGCCGACGATCCCTGCGCGGCGATCGTCGCGATCCGCGACGCGGTGACCACCTCTCTCGCCGCTCGTTAAAACTGGGGCACAATAGAAGGAGCGCGTGCAGAGGTTCTCCACGCGAGATATTCCCGTGGGAGTCCCGTTCTCGATGTTGCGTCTCGTTTTGCCCAAAGGATCATTGGAGAAGCAGACGCTCGAGCTGTTCTCGTCCGCCGACCTCGGCGTGCGTCGCAGCTCCGAGGTCGACTACCGGGCGACGATCGACGATCCGCGCATCGACGATGTGCGCATCCTCCGTCCCCAGGAGATTCCCCGCTATGTCGCCGACGGCCTGTTCGACATCGGCATCACCGGCCGCGACTGGATCGAGGAGACGGGCGCCGAGGTGATCTCGCTCGGTCAGTTGAAGTATTCGAAGGTGACGAACAATCCCATACGCGTCGTGCTCGCGGTGGGTGGTGACTCGCCGGTCATGACTCCAGAGGACCTCCATGACGGCGCTCGGATCTCGACGGAGTATCCGAATCTGACCGGTGCCTATCTGCGCTCTCGCGGCATCAATGCGGAGATCTCGCTCTCCTATGGCGCAACCGAGGCGAAGATCCCCGAGATCGCCGACGCGGTCGTCGAGATCACCGAGACCGGTCGGGCGCTCCACGCGGCCGGCCTCCGCATCGTGGCGACGGTCCTCGAGTCCTACACGGAGCTCATCGCCAACCCCGTCGCCTTCGCCGACCCGAAGAAGGCGCACGCAATGGGCCAGATCCTCACGCTCTTGCACGGCGCGCTCGAGGCGCGCACGCGGGTTCTCGTCAAGCTCAACGTTGCGGAGGAGGACCTCGAGCGGGTGATCGCCGTCCTGCCCTCGCTCAAGTCCCCGACGGTTTCAAAGCTGTTCGGTGATGGTGGATACGCACTCGAGACCGTCGTCGAGAAGTCTGCGATCAATGTCTTGATCCCCGAACTCAAAGACCGCGGGGCGACGGACATCCTCGAGCTCCCCCTGTCAAAGATCGTTCCCTGACCGTGGAACGTCGCGATCGCGTGCCGGCGCTCTCGACCGTGACGCGGTATCTCGGCGTGGTCGCGAGCTTCGACGACGCCACGGGACTCGGCGTGATCGCCTTCGATGAGGACGGTGCGGGCCAGGAGCGACAGAGGCTCGACTTCCAC
>DAIDIA010000064.1 GCA_027459565.1 Acidimicrobiaceae bacterium
CTCGAGCAGCTCGTCGTAGCCGATGCCAAGTCTTCGCAAAGGCCGCGAGTGACCGGCGGCGATGGCTTTGGCGTGGTGACTTCCATATCCAAAACCGACCACCTCGTCGAGGATCTCCCGACGTCGCCGGGAGAACGCGCGGATCATCGGCGGCGAGAGTCCCACGAGGTCGTACCATCCCGGCTGTATCTCGTGCCAGCGCACACCGAGCGTTCTTGACAGGTGATGTCGCAGTCCCGACCGGTAGAGCGCGCCGAGCAGACCGACATGGACATAGATCGGTCGGAAGTCAAAGGCGCTCCAGCACGCGTTGTCGTCAGAGGCGATATTGGGTACGAGCACATGGCAGTGCAGATGTGGATCCAGCGACCGGCTCACACGATGTTCGAAGACCGCCTGGTCGATCGTGCGTGCATGGCGCATGTCGCGTACCCCCGCGATTCGGCGTGACACCGAGATGACCCTCCGGTCAACGAAGTCCATCGTCTCGAGCACGCTGGTCCGCTGCGCCAGTTCCACTGCGCGTCTCGCATGGTCGTCTCCCAGGGCGAACAGCACGCTCACACCCTTGGGCGCGGCAAAGGTCATGTCGAGGGCACAGGTCTGCACCTGTCGCTGAAAGCGATTCAGCACCCTCCCGGTACACGGGTCGACACCGCTGCCAAGTCCGAGCAGCTCCGCTCGTCCGATCAGCACGGAGGTGTCAACGCTCGGCATTCTCGGCGACCGCCAATAGCCGTCGCGCTCAAAGAACGGCCCTGGCGTGCCCGCTCTCGTGACCTCGAGGTAGTACTCGAGGCGCTCCGGGACGACCTTGTAGAGAGTGAGCATGATCGGCAAGCTATGGCGCACCCCTCCCGCGCCACCTACCGAGATGCCCGAATCGCCTGCGTCAGCTCAGATAGCGGCCGAGTGCCTCTCGAGCGGCATCGGACTTCGTGTGCCAGAACTCCTTCGGGGATACCACCTGGGCACCAGACCCGAGACGCAACAGGAGATTGCCGAGCCACCGTTGTGACCCCACGGCGAGCGTGACAAGAATCTGCTCGCTTGCGATCTCCTGGATCTCGAAGGAGGTGAGGGACTCGACGAAGTACTGCATGCGCGCGGGCATCACCAGCGTCGCGAGCGGCGTCGTCTCACCCTCGGCGAAGGCGCGCGATCCAAGGAATTCCGATGGCGGGGTCCGGACGGCACCTCGCTCTCCCGTGGGTTGCACATTGTGCACATTCTGCACAAGGAAGCGCCGCCAGTCATTGCGCAGATGGCAGAACGCATCGAGATAGAACTTGCCCTCGCGAAAGACGACGGCGTAGGGCTCCACGCGCCGGCGCATCATCTGCACGCCGCCGCTACTGGGATAGTCGAACTCGACAACCGTCGAGGTCGCGGCCGCCTCGCGGAGCACCTCGAGAGACGGAGGAATCTCGACTTCAACATGGACAAGGTTCTCACCGAGCACCGACTCGAGCTTTTCGAGCGCGCCCGCAAGCGAGCTCTGCTGTCCCACACCCTCGGTCTTGATCAATGTGCGGGCCGCCGCCGCGAGCGCGAAGCCCTCATCCGGGGTCAGGCGCAACGGTCGTTCCAGTGCCTCCAGACGATGGACGTGGACCTCATCGTCGAGAATCAGGATCTCGAGGAGCTGGTCCGGCGTGTAGGGAGGCAGGCCAAAACATGCCGCGAGCTCAAGTTCGCTGACGACTGTCTTCTCGTCGATGCCGAACCTCTTGGCGAGATCGGAGATCGACGCAGATCCCTCGTTTGCCAAGAACGTGAGCATCGCGATCATCCGACGAAGGCGGGCGCCCGCATCGAGCGTGACCCTGCGCTCCCTGTGTCTCGCGTCGACACCAGCCGCGCGCGGCGCGGGTGCCGGGAGGTCATCTCGATTGGGTGGACCCTCGGCAAGATAACTGCTGAGTCTCGCGATCACCTCCTCGCGGATGGATGCGGGTGAGAGGACCTCTGCTGCCGCACCGAGTCCGAGAATCCACGAGATCACCGCCTCTTCATCCGCAATCGGAAACGAGACACGCGCCCGACCATCGTCGTCTCTCGCGAATACCACGTCACGTCCGACCATCTCAATCACCGCGGCAGTCGCGCTCGCGTCGACGAAGAGCTCGAGCACCTGACGCTGTTCTTGGGCCTCTGACTCATGACCACTTGGCGCCCGAAGCGAGAAGGCGAGCTCATGCGCAAGCTCCGCGTCCTTTCGCCGTTCGAACGCGCCGGGGGGGCCAATGGCGATCTCGCCTTCGATGCGATCGACGCGAAATGTCCGACGCGAAAGACCCTCACGGACACTCCGGTCCTGGCCGATCAGATACCAGTGACCCGAACGAAAGACGAGCACCTCGGGCTCGACCTCGCGCCGGCGATCGTGATAGGAGAGGGTGACGACCGCCCTGTCGCGTATCGCCTCGCCGATCCGACCGAGCGCGGGAAGTCGGGGAAGCTCCATCACAGCGGGCAGCGTCGATTCCGGCTCGGCACCGATCTTTACGGCGATCTCCGCGTGCATTGTGCCCTCAAATCGCACGCTCGCAAGGGCCAGACGCAGGGCATTCCGCTCCGCATCATCGAGCCCGAGGTCTGGCAGATAGTAGTCAGCTGCTAGAATCTGGTATCCATCTTGGGCAGAGCTGTTTGGTGAACTAACGGTGATGGGAATTCCACTCTCTCGTAATGTCCGCTTGTCGCGTTCGAACTGCGTGCGACGTGCCTCTTCCTCGGGCGGATAACCCCGTACCGAAGAGCCGATCTGTACAAGTGTCAGCGGCTCCTGTGCGTTAAGCAGGACCAGCAAGAGGTCGGCGACACGCTCGACTTTTTCAACCCGTGGTGGCATAGCCCAAATCTATGCCCTCACATGCACGCCGATGACAACGAAAAGCAGCGAC
>DAIDIA010000065.1 GCA_027459565.1 Acidimicrobiaceae bacterium
GCCTCCTCGTCCGCCAGCTGGCTCTCGGACTTGATGTCGATGCGCCAACCCGTGAGACGCGCTGCGAGCCTCGCGTTCTGACCCTCCTTGCCGATCGCGAGCGACAGCTGGTAGTCATGCACGATCACCGTGGCGGTGCCCGACTCCTCGTCGAGTCGCACCTCCTGGACCTTGGCCGGCTGGAGCGCGCGGGCGACGAATTCGGCTGGGTCATCGGAGAAGGGCACGATGTCCACCTTCTCGCCGCGCAGCTCATTGGTCACCATGCGCACACGCGCGCCGCGCGCGCCGACGCAGGCTCCAACGGGGTCGACATTGGGATCGTTTGACCACACGGCGATCTTCGTACGATGTCCGGGCTCTCGCGCGCAGGCCTTGAGTTCGACGACACCGTTGGAGATCTCGGGAACCTCGAGTTCGAAGAGCCGACGGATGAGCCCGGGATGCGAACGCGAGACGACGATCTGCGGGCCCTTCGCCGTCTTTCGCACCTCGACGATGTAGGCCTTGAGGCGCGCGCCGTGGTCGTAACGCTCGTAGGGAACCTGCTCTGCCTGGGGCAGGAGCGCCTCGACCTTGCCGAGATCGAGCAGCGTGTACCGGTTGTCGCTCTGTTGGATGATTCCCGTGACGATGTCGCCTTCGCGCCCCGCGTACTCGTCGTACTTGAGGTCGCGTTCTGCCTCGCGGATGCGCTGCAAGATGACCTGCTTGGCAGCCTGGGCGGCGATGCGACCAAAGTCGTCGGGCGTGTCGTCCCACTCGCGCACGACGTTGCCGTCGTCGTCGAGTTCCTGACCGTAGACACGGATCTCTCCGGAGTCGGAGTCAATCGTCACGAAGGCCTCTTCGGCGGCGGTCGGCAGCCGCTTGTAGGCCGCAACGAGCGCGTTCGCCAGGGCCTCGAGCAGTGTGTCCACCGCGATGCCCTTCTCTCTCGCGATCTGCTGCAGCGCCTCTAGAAACTCGAAGTTCGCCGTCGTCATCTTTCGTTCTCCCTCTGCGGCGCGCTCGCCGATATGTTTTTCCGCTCGTCGAATTCCTCTGGCGGACCATCTGGTTGAACCGTTCCGGCCCCATGGGTGCGCCTGTCGCTCGCGAGCGCAGCCTTCCAGTCAAAGACGGTGTGTGCTCTGTCGATCATCTCGTAGGCGAGCTCGCGCGGTTCCTTCGATCGCTCCGAGATCAGCACAATGCCCTCTTCGTCGGCTCGGATGAGTTCGCCCTCGTCGCGCCGTTCGCCGGGTGCGGAGTTGACCGTCCGCACCGCGATCGTCTGACCGACCGCCTCGATGTAATGCCGGGGCCGACGGAGGCGGCGTTCGAGACCGGGACTCGAGACCTCAAGTTCGAAGGGCTCCTTTGGGGTGAGCTCCTCATGGGCATCGAGAAAGTCGCTGACAAGGCGCGACGCGAGCGTCAGCGAATCGAGGTCGAGGCCATCCCGTCGACTCACGGTGACACACAGCGTGCCCTGGCGGAGTTCGACGTCAACGAGTTCGACGTCGATTCCGTCAAACAATCCGGAGATGGCCTCCTCGAGCGTCTGCAGATCTGCTGGCATCCGGGCCACCTCCTTCCTTGAGTTGTCAGGCATTCTTGAGTTGTCAGGGTCCTGCCATCCATCACCAACGCAGCGGGTGTCGGAGAAAACAAGAACGTGGGCGCGAGCCCACGTTCCCCAACGACATCCCGCACAAGTTCGGAGCCATTGTAGCAGCCAACGGCTGCCGATCCCCGTGTGCGAGGTCCGGTTTCGCCCTCGATGGGCGCTCGTCCCGGAGGGGAATTCATTGCACTTGCCTGCTCCAAACGGTAGAACTAGCGGTAGGCGGTTCCTGAAAGATGCCGCAGTGAGGGATCCGGCCACGCGGTGGCTCGGGCAGGTCACGGGACGGGAGCACTGCCGAATGCGAACTCCACCAGCACCCGCACCCGGCGACGATGTTCACGCCGACCCGTTACCCGCACAGCCACCGACGAATGCGCTCGACCTCCGACCATACGCCCACGTCGGCTGCGTGGGATCCACGCGGGATATGGCGGGCTTTCTCGACGAGATTGCGCCGTTGTGCAACGACCACGCAGAGAAATTCGCGCTTCGCGGTGCGCTCGACGATCCCGTGTTTGACGCCGTCCGCCACCTCTTCCCGGTGGTCGCAAGGGGCCGTCACCCCTTCGGGAAGCTGAGGGACTCGACAACGTCGCTGCTGGTTCTCTCAACCGTTCTCGATCAACGAGCGATTGAGGAGCTCCGTGGTCTCGTGCCCGATACGGTGGCGCTACGCGTGCTGTCGCTCAACGCACACCCTCGATCCGAGGCGCTGATCGTCTTTGAAGAGGGTGGCGAACGACAGCTCTTCGTGCGACCCGAGCGGCTCGACCCGCACCCAGAACGCGCGGAACCCCGCGCGCTGCGTGACACGCTCTTTGACCAGGCTCCCCATCTTCTCGAACCCGTCGGCGTCGGAATCAAGTTGCTCGGGCCAGTGACACTCGCCGGCACGGACTATCCGCTCGAACGGCATCCAAAACTCACCGAACTCGTCGTCTTCCTCGCGCTGCACCCCGACGGCTCGACGAGCAGGAGCTGGACGGCCGCCCTTTGGCCCGACCGCCGTGTCCCTCAGCAGACAATCAACAACCGGCTCTCAGAGGCGCGGCGGATCGTGGGTTTTGCCAACGACGGACGCCCGCGTCTTCGACGAATCGGCGAACGCCACCAGCTCGTTGAGTTCGGTTCGGACTGGAGCGACTTCCAGCGACTCGCCGGCTCACCCGATCTTTCGGACTGGCGCGAGGCGCTCTCGCTCGTGCGCGGCCGACCCTTCGACGACCTCGCACAGGGTCAGTGGGTGGTGTTCGAGGGATTCCTCGCCGAGATAGAGGATGCGATTGCCGCGGTTGCGATCCGTCTCGGAGACCGCGCGCTCATCGAGAACGATGCGGAGCTGTGCGCATGGGCGGCCAAGCAGGCACTGCGCGCGTGTCCGTTCGACGAGCGCCTCCATCGACTCCTGATGCGCGCCGCGGACGCGCTCGGCAACCGCGCCGGAGTCGAATCCACGCTTCGCCAGCTTGCACTCATCCTCGAGATCGACGGCGACCCCCTCGCCGGTGTGCACCCGAAGACCGCCCAACTCTACGGCGAACTCACGAACTCCGGTGCTAGCCGCGGGTGAACCCGACGGTGGAGACAAGCAACGGCTTCGGCCAGACGATGATGCGGTAGCTCCCGACGACGTAGGCGACCTTTGGTCTTCCAAAGGTCGTGATCGCCGTCGTTGCGTTGATGTGCCGCCACGGGTGTTTGACGTCGTAGATGAGAAACTCGAACCTCGCTCGCGCATACCAGCTCGCGTCCGACTGTCGTCCGTATCGGACGATCCTGCCCGCCGGATCGGTGATCACGGGTCGGACAATGACACCTTCCCCACTCGATACCGTCACAATCGAGGCACTCCAGTAGTCGCCGATTCCGATCGTAAGGTGATGGTGCGCGAGAAAGTCCGTGACCACCGCAGATGGCTGGCGCGCGCTCGTACGGGAGAGGTTCCCTGCCGTGGCGACGCCGATCAGTGCGATGAGCGCGACGGCGCCGAGTGCCGATGCCAAGATTGGCCGCGGTCGATCGACCCTGCGCAATGTGCGCGCGACCGTTCTGGCCGACAGGATCGTCCCGAAGATCAGGGCGGCGGTGAGATAGCGCGCGTAGTCGGCGTTGTCGTTGGGACACAGATAGACGAAGGTCGCAATCGATCCCGCGGCTCCCGACAACAAGAGTGCGTCGAGCCTCAGCGAACGTTCGGATCGGCGATTTCCTTTGTCGCCGATGATCAGCCCACGCACAAACACGAAAAGCGAGTAGGCGACTCCGCCTGCAACAATGCACGCCAGGGGAAGATGGACAAGGCGCGACAATCCTGAGCCATTGGTCACGGCATCTGCGCTCACCGTCGATGCGGGTCCGATAGCGAGCCTTGTCACACCGAGCAGGCCCGACAACCAGGACATCGAATGTCCGATGTTGGTCATATACCGGTTTGACGTCGCATGGGTGATGCCACTGGCAAGCGTGAACGCTCCAGCGTGGTTCAATGCGGCCCTTCCGATCTTTGCGAGCACGAACGCTCCGAGACCCGCCGCGATGCTCGGGAGCCCGCGCCGGAGCGAACGCATGCGCACCATCTCGGAAAGACCCGCGAAGATCGCCGGGATCATCCCGAATGTCAGCGTCGCGAGATCACCGAGGAATCCGGCGACGAGCGCAACTACCGCCACGACGAAGCCGACATTCCAGCGACCATTCGCCAGCGCGGCAAAGGCGACCAGGCAATACAGCGTCGTTCCGACATGCCAGGGGCCCTGGAGCAAGAAGAAGCTCAGATTAGGGCTCGGAAGGGCGAGAACCAGACAGACGACCGAACCCGAGAGAACGAATCGCCAACTACGAACCTCGTCCCTGACCATCCAAAGCCCGAGTAGGGCGATGATTCCGACGATGAGTGCCGGCACCACGTGCAGGGCGGTCTTGGTCACTCCCTCCACGTGGACGAACAACGCGTAGAACATCGCGTCGACGCTCCAGAACGAGTCGTTCGAGAGTCCCCATCCGTGCAACAAGAGGTTGCCCGAGTTGATTGACTGGCCCTCGAGAACAACGGTTGCACCGTCGGAGTTTCCCGCAAACACGTGCGCCGACATCGCGCTCAACAGCCAGGTGACGAGAGCGAGCAATGCGATCGCGCCAACTGCTCGTTCGAGAAGCGCGATCGCGGACGAGACTCGCGTATTGGACCGAAGATCGGACCCGGACCTGGTCGGCCCGTCTCGACCAGATAGCAACATGGGCATGACGACATCCTAAAGAACGGAGAACTTCGCGGCAGATACTCGGAGGAATCACACGGACCGCTCCCCGACGAGGGGATCGACGCCGCAGCTCATCAGGGCAACAGTCCGCCCGCTATCCTCCAGTCTGAGAACCTGACCGCGCATTGTTCGCCCGGGACAGCCGAGAAAGGACCACCCGTGGGCATCCTTGAGGGAAAGAAGTTGTTGATCACCGGTGTGCTCACCGACGATTCTCTGGCATTTGATGTCGCCCGCCTCGCGCAGAGCGAGGGTGCGACCATCGTCCTGACAGGTTTCGGGCGTGGCCTCTCGCTGACCGAGCGCACGGCCCGCAAGCTCGCGACACCACCCGATGTCTTTGAACTCGACGTTCAAGATCCCGATCATGCGACAAGGGTCGCCGCCGAGATCGCGGAGCGCTTCGGAAGTCTCGACGGACTCTTGCACGCGATCGGATACGCGCCGGCCGCCTGCCTCGGCAGCGGCATGATGCCCGCGACATGGAGCGAAGTTTCAACAATGCTTGAGGTATCGACGTATTCGCTCAAGGCGCTCGCGGAGGCGTTTGCCCCTCTTCTTGCATCGCACGGTGGTGGTTCGATCGTCGGATTGGATTTCGACGCGACTCTGGCCTGGCCAGGATATGACTGGATGGGAGTCGCGAAGGCGGGACTTGAGTCGCTGACGCGCTACCTCGCGCGCGACCTTGGTCAACAAGACGTCCGCGTCAATCTCGTTGCCGCCGGGCCGATCCGGACGATCGCCGCGAAATCAATCCCGGGATTTTCAAATTTCGAATCAATCTGGGAGGCCCGGGCACCGCTCGGGTGGAGTGTCGATACTGACGGTGAAGCTGTCGCCAGAGCCTGCGTTGCGCTCTTTTCCGACTGGTTCCCAAAGACCACGGGAGAGATCATCCATGTCGATGGCGGATTTCACGCCGTGGGGGCCTGACCCTCCTCGCGCTCGTCGCCCGGATGCTCCCGCAACGCTACGAGTCGCTCGCGATACTCGTCGAGATCGAGCTCCCCGCGCGCGAAACGCTCCGAGAGGATTCGTTCCGTGGATGAGCTCGACATCACGTCGTGCTGCGCGAGTGGGCTCGCTGCGGATCTCCCTGGGGCCCCGCGCGCACGAGAACGCGAGGCAACGAAGAGGATCACGCCAACCAATACGATGACGACCGCGAACGGTCCCATAAGCAGATGATGTCCGTGCCGGATCAATGCAAGTGCCACCTCGTGCCTCCGCGGTCTGCTCGGTATTGGGTCCCAATCGAAATTAGCGATTTCTCAGTGACCGACATGCCGGACCGGCACGGCTAGGGTAATAGCGAGCGGCGGCGTGGCCGAGTGGCTTAGGCAAGGGCCTGCAAAGCCCTCTACCCCAGTTCGATTCTGGGCGCCGCCTCCAGCAGTTTTCGCTGTATAGTGGCAGGTCAGGGGCTATATTTGGTTTGTCCTCGACAGACCGGCAGTGACCTCCAGAACCTCTCAAAACCCCCTGTTTTCAGCCCCGCGGTGCCCCGCGTGAGCCCCGCGGCTCATCAGAGGAGATTGAGATGGCCAATGTTGAAAAGCGTTCCGGCAACTACCGCGTGCGTTATGACGATCCATGTGGACGAAGACGTTCCGAGACCTTCGCCCGCAAGGGCGACGCGGAGCGGTTCTTGCGCGAGACACGCGTCGCGATCGACAACGCGCGCTGGCTCGACCCGAGCGACGAGAAGATCACACTCGCGGAGTGCGCAGACGATTTCATGTCGCTCGCGCGTCGTCTCTCGCCAACAACACAGCAGACCTATCGACGCGACCTTGACAAATACATACTCCCCCGCTTTGGTGCGTACACGATCGGAAGGTTGCCAAGCGACGAGATCGAGAACTGGTTAATGGATGAGGTCGAGTCTGGAACTGCGCCAAGCTCAGTGCACCGTCACTACCGGACGCTTCGTCGCATGCTCCAAGTCGCGATCGAAAAGGAAAAGCTTCTCTTGAATCCGTGTGATCGCGTCACGCCACCGCGAGTTCCAAGAGGTGAGATGGTCTTTCTCTCCTGGAATGAGGCAATCAACCTTGCAGAGGCGCACAGTGAGCGTTATCGCGCGCTGGTCTATCTCGCGATCGACTCCGGCATGCGCTGGGGAGAGCTGATTGGACTACGACGCGCCAACGTCGATGTCCAACGCCACAAGGTACGAGTCACGGATCAGCTCATCCGCATGGGTGCCGGTGAGTGGCTACGAAAAGAACCAAAGACCTCTGGCTCAGTCCGATCAGTGACGATCTCGGAATTCACCGCGACGGTTCTCACCGACCATCTCTCACACTTCGCTGGCCCAGGATCAGACGGCCTAGTGTTCGCGAACCAGGCTGGGCATCCGCTCATCTCGTCGAGCTTTTTGACTCACCACATCAAGCCAGCGCGAGATTCACTCGGACTTCCGTGTCGGTTCCATGATCTGCGCCACAAAAGTGTTGCTCTTGCGATCGCGTCGGGAGCACCCCCCAAAGCGATCCAGGCCCGAATGGGACACTCCTCGATCAACGTCACCCTCGACCGCTACGGGCATCTCTTCCCGGAACTCGATGAAGCAATCGCAACCTCATTCGGCGAGAAGTTCGTCACAGCACACGCGAATCGTTCGAACAATATCGTTCATGTGGCATTTGGCGACACGTGATACGTCGTAGAAATCGGCAAACCGTTATGCGGGTGGCTCAATTCGTTCACGGAGCCAGTCGGAGGTCTGTTGTTCGTCTGATTCACCAGCAGCTACCGCGAGAACGAGGCGCTCGGCCTCATCAGAAGATGGATAATCTGACCAAGTCCACGAGTTCATCTCGAGGAACAGCCGGAACGTAACCCATGCCGCGCGTTTGTTTCCATCGAGTAATGGGTGGTTCCGCGCGAGACGGACGAGGAGCACACCGGCCTTGTCGCAAAAATCGGGGTAGAACTCCTCGCCGCCAAAACTCGCGCCCGGGGCGTGAAGGGCTGAGTCCGCAAGATCCGCCTTCACACTCGCCATGACAATCTTGATGTCAAGTCCGGTGACCGCAGAAGCGACAGCAAGGTAGTCAGGAAGATCCGGATAGCGGATGGTCACTTCGCAAGACGATCGAGCAGTTCTTGATCCTCTTCGATGATTCGGGTCAGTCGGGCTTTAAATTCAGGGTCATTGCGGCGACGCTCGACAGCCTCAATGAGTGCCAGCTGAACCGTCTCATTGAGACTCTTGCCTTCGACGCGCGCAAGAGCTTCAGCGTCGGTAGCCACGTTGTCTTTCAAGCGAACCGTCAGATTCTTCGTCATGATTATATGATATCACGGTGCCATGATGTCACGGTGACTCCGATGAAGACTACCTGGTGCCGTGACCCGACTCTTTCGGCTGGTCGAAAAGAAAGGGGCGATTGTTTGGCCAGCGCCCGAACCTTGATCGATCGCAATTCGTCCCCCGCGATACAGAATCGGTGATGGCACGTATGAGGCTTTCGGTCGCGCTTAATGTGCTTGAACCGGTGTAGTCGGACGTCCAACGGAAATGCAAACTGGGGGTTCGTGCCTGCGGGGGGACGTGCACAGTCTGCGACTGGCGAACCACCAACTGGTTCGGTTACTGATAGACGTCGCGACGATGGCCAATTGTTACAACCACGATCACCAAAACTCCGTTATCGATGGTGTAAATGATTCGGTAGTCGCCAACTCTGAGTCGATAACCCTCACGCCCCCGTAGTGGCCGCGAGGCTGGAGGCCGCGGATCCTTAGCGAGTAGTGCGATTGCCCCTTGAATTCGAGGTTGCATCGAGCGATCAATCTTGTGGAGTTCTCGAAGTGCCGCCGGCCGAAATTCAATGCGATACGCGTTCACGACCAGCCGAGGTCTATCTTCACCTGCTCCCAAGGGATATTGTCTCCGACTTCGGCAAGGGCGGCATCAAACGCGGCCACGTCCTGAGACTCCTCGAGTGCTTCGAGCATTTCGTCGTAGTGATCTGGGCTCACCATGACCGCCGCCCGTCGTCCGTAATGCTCAAGCTCAACCGGCTCGGACTGCGACATCTCCACGACCTCGGAGAGCCTTTCACGTGCCTTGCTGACAGATATTTTGACCATGGTCATATTGTACAACATCTGATTACATTATGTACAATATTGGTGTCGGTGGAGGGACGCGCTCGTTCTGTTACCAAGCACTGGCGGCTTAATCCCTGGAGCACTCGCGACGGCTGAGCCGTGCATATCCATCGATCTGTGTCGCGGCACCGCCCGGTGTTGCCGGCATTCCGAGCGGACGTTCCGTATTCGCGATTGTCCCAATGCGGAACTATGAGGATGCACCTCGGCCGATGCGCTGTCGGTCGCGGACAACGCTGATGACTTACAACTCGCGTTCGATAGTCGGACCTGGCGACGGACTTTGTACTTGCTTACTTCGAGTCTGGCGTTTCGCCAACGCTGAAGGTCGACCGCACACAAGTAACAGAAGTCCTCCGGACAGTCGAGCGGTTGATTCGCGAGACGTTGTCTGCTACATGGCCAGACGATGCGCTACACGGAGAGGATCTTGCTCAACTCGGTGAGTCCGATCGGGTCTGGATCATCGATTCGGTTGAGGTCACGTCGTTCTTCAGCCGACGTGACCCGAACTGGCGAGTTCACATTTTGCTGGAGGTTGCCAAGGGCACTGAGATCGCAGTCGTCGTCGCTCCTGCTCTGCGATGCTGCTGGTGGGCGCTCGTATCTGGTCATGACTGCACTTCGCCGCTCGGGCGCCCTGCGTCATGGCCAGGCGCGGTGGCTCAGGACAAGGCGGTACCCGTCGGGATCGACGACAGTGACTCCCGATCGGTCTCAGTAGGGATTACGTGCCGGCACCTGCTGGCCGCCAGCTTCAACGATCCGGCCGGCGACATCTTCGTCGACGAGCTCACCGACGTAGAGCACGAGGAGGTCTTCGTCAGTCGGCCTCGGCGGCGTTTCTCCGTCCGGATCGCCAACCAGCTCCAAGTGCCAGGCTGCTCCCGGAAAACCGAGCATGAATAGCGCATGTCCACCTTCGGCTTCGGCCCCGGCCCGGTACAGAACTTGGAGCCCAAGTCCGTCAACCCAGAAGCGCTCGGCTTTCGCGAGGTCGCGACTCGGACGGGCGATACGGAGATGGCTCGACGGGCGCGGCATCATGTCTCCAGTATCTCGCATCGACCCCTTCTGCCCGGTGAACGGCGCACATAACGGCGAACGCTCAGTGGCTTCATTCCGCGCCGGATTCGGCGATCACTTGCGCAACAAAGAGGCCTCGATCTGCGCCGGGATAGGGATACGGCAACTCGACGTTCCAGCCGCGCGTTCTGTATTCGTGACTGTCGCGACCGACGCCAGGAGAGACGCTCCTTACGCGATGAGGTTCACTCGCGAAACGGTTACAGCTTGTCCACCGAGCTCCACGCGTTCACCTTTCAGTCTCATTCGAACGATCCCTCCTCGACGTGAAGCTTGAAAGCCGGTGAGAACATCGCGTTCCAATCGAGTCGCCCAATACGGAGCTAGGGCGCAATGGGCGGAGCCCGTAACCGGATCCTCGGTTATACCGACATTCGGCCCAAAGACTCGGCTGACAACGTCGTACCCTGCGTCGTCCGGAGCTCTCGCTGTGATGATTAACCCTCTCCGTCCAAGTCGAGCGATTGCCGTCTGGTCGGCGACGAAGTCGAAAACGTCTTGCGCGAATGGCAGTTCGACAATCCAGTCGTCGCCGGCGATGCCAGCCCAAACATAGGTGCCGAGCGCTGCGGGCACCTCTGGGAGCGCCGTCTCAATAGGGCGCCACGCGGGGAAATCGAGATAGATCCATCCGTCTATCGACTCGCTCGTGAGGACACCCGAGCGAGTCTGAAATTCACATCTACCTCCAAGCACATGAGCTGCCGCCAACGTCGCATGTCCGCACAGGCCAACCTCTGTAGCGGGCGTGAACCATCGAAGATCGTGCGGCGAGACAGATCTTTCAACAACAAAGGCCGTCTCCGATAAATTCATCTCGCGAGCGATGTCTTGCATCCGATCATCTGGCGGAAATCCATCGACGAGCGCCACTGCGGCGGGATTACCCGCGTACGGCTTATCGGTGAACGCGTCGACGACGGTGAGCTCCATTTACCCATAATTGCACCACCCAGCGGGGGCGGTCGATGAAAGTCGCGAAGGGGGAGGTGCGCATCCTGTGTGTGACACAGGACCCGCAAACTGCATCGGCCTAAGGGGCCCATCGCTGCGGGACGGGAAGCACACAGAACAACTATGGGATCGAGAGCTTCGGCTCACGACGGTAGGTACAAAATCGGCGATCTGCATCTCCTATCTGCGCAGGCACTTGCATTATCCATACCGCGGTAATGCCGCGGCTACCCATGATCTGGGACGATCATCGGCGTACACCTACGGTTTCCCACCAGCTAATTCTGATCTTCCACGATCGGTAGTGAACGCCAAAGAGCGCCTGCAAAGCCCTCTACCCCAGTTCGATTCTGGGCGCCGCCTCAAGCGGAGGTCTCCCGATCGTGGCCCTTTTATGGACCACGATCGGGACAACCCGAGTCGAGAGTTCCAGCGCGGGTTTTCGACGAGCCCGGACCTGATGATTGTGCAACTCGCCGAGGACGCCTCCCTCAAGTGCCGCCTTCTCCGTGCAAGCACCGTGCACCAGAACGTTGCGGTCACCTGCGGCGGCCCCCACCTGGGCCATTGCACTTGTGATGCCACCCGCTACAGACATCGTCGCCGGCTACTTGGCGACCGACAGCCTCGCCGCTCAATGACTCAAAACAAAGAAGGGTGCGCGATCGTGGTGGTTGCCATCACAGTGACTGATCTATTCCACGTTTCTGCCCCAGAGAGGGCGCACCGGCCCTTTGACTTCGTCAAGAGATTATTTGCCCACCCTCGCCGAATCCGTGACCTCCCCGTTGGGCCAAGGGCGCGCTGCAAGGACGTACCACCCGCGCAGCCTCATGAAGTCGTCGCCCGCGCAATTTCCGGGTTGGTCATTTGGGCCAACGACATACCCGTCAGGCGACATCAACATCGAGAGGGCGGGTGTGGGCACAGAGGCTCTCCCCGTCAGTCCGAAAGAAGCCTTTCGAGCTTGTCGAGCTGCTCCGACCAGCCTTGCTCGGCACCGGCCATCGCCTCCGCGGGCGGCATCGGCTCGAAGTACGACTGTCGCATGGTGAGCGCGGTGCCTTCTTCGCAAGCCTCAAAGGTCACCTCGATGAGCGTTGCGAAGAGCTCACCCTGCTCGTCGTTGACGGCACGGCCGCTCATGACCAGACGACGCGGGCGATCGATCTCGTAATACTCACCACCCATGTAGTGGGAGAACCGAGCCTCGACGGGGATGGATCCCGGCCATTCCATCGCAAGTCGGTATTTACCCCCGACGCGAAGGTCCACCTCTGCGGCAGGACAGGTGAAGCCAGTCGGCCACCACCATTTCATGAGCTGGTCCGGATCGGTGAAGGCGTCAAAGACACGCTCGGGCGGAGACTTGAGATTGCGCTCGATGACGAGCTGTTTGACCACAGTCGCAGTTCGGACGTCAACAGCGGAATGGGTCTCAGGCATCGGGAACCTCCTCGTTGGTGGCTGATTCGGGTTGGGAGCCAAGGTGGACTTCGAGACGGTCGAGGCGGTTGGACCATTCCGCGCGCGCACGACGGAGCCAGTCGTCCACTGGGGCCAAGCCGTCGAGTTGAAGTCTCGCTGGGCGTCGCTGGGCGTCGCGAGACCTGCCGATCAGACCGGCGCGCTCGAGCACCTTGAGGTGCTTGGTGATCGCGGGCTGCGTCAGCGCAGTACTCTTTGCGAGTTCGAGGACGCCAGCATCGCCGGCCGCGAGGCGCTCCAGGATCGCCCGGCGAGTCGGGTCTGCAAGCGCTGCGAAGGAGCGGCTCAACTGATCGTCGGCTACCATTACCTTTAAGTTATATAACTAGATGGTAGATGTCAATCACCGATTGAGCGCGTGGCGAGGTGTAAATGGCCAAAATGCCAAGCATCCTCTGAAATCGACCTGCCGAGAATCTGCTGAGACGTACCGCCGTGACCGACCCACCGATCGGGTGACTTCGACCGTCGGTTCGGCGGGCTCCTTGTTGCGCGCGCAGGCGGTGCTTGCGTCTGCGAACGCCAGACCCCACTGATCTCCAAAGTGCCCTGCACGTGAGTCAAACCGATCCCACAGCTGCCTCACCTGCCGCGCAACCGCCATTGCCGCGCATTGCCTTCGCCCCATCCGACGGCGCGAGCCGATCAATCCGATTCTCGCCCGTTCCCGCGTTCGGTCTACTTTTGAAAGGCATGAACTGCGGGACCATGGCAGATCGACCTGCCACGGCGAGAACCTCCAACCAGGCACCCGGCAGACCTCACGCCGTCAATGGCGACACCCGTGGGGAAGGCGTCACCTTCAGGGTGCCGTTTGGGACGCGTGTCGCTTCGCGTCGACCGGTGCTCTCGATGAGCACCTACGCTCGTTGACACGAGGTGCATCGGCAATGCTCTCCTTGAACCCCGAGAGAAGGTGTCATGTTCGACGAGACCACCGCAGCCCCCCGAGGGGTCTGGCGTCGCGCTGCATCCTCGATGGAACGACTCATGTGGTGCGCGAGCACGGAGACCGTTCCATGTTCCCGGGTATCCATGGAGAGCCCGGAATCACTAAGTGACTCGCATACCCCTGCTGCACGGCGCCACAAAATCCAAGGGTGTCCGCGATCACGTTGATGCAAGAGAGTGTGGGAGGGAACAAAATGACCATCGTGCTGTACGTGATCACGCTCATTGCGGTCGTCGTCGGTATGGACATCCTCTTCTTCCGACACCACCTTGGACCCCGCCTGATCGCAAACATCGGTACCGTGCTGCTTTTTGCGGCGTTCTACCTGCGGTTCCTGAAGCGAACATGAACCAACGCGCACTGGGCCGCCGCGGTGATGCGCACGACTAGTCAGGTTCGGAGATGGGATTCCAGATGACCTCCCAGAGATGGCCGTCAGGATCGCGGAAATATCCTGAATAGATTCCCCACGGCCGCTCGCGTGGAGCCTCCGTGACTGACGCCCCCGCCGCCACAGCTTTTTGCAGCAGCGCATCCACACCAGCGCGTTCGGGGACGATGTGCCCGATGCTGAACGAGCCCGATGAAACGGCCACGAGGTCGACATTGGCGTCCTTCGCGAGCTCGGTCCGCGGATAGAGGGCGAGAACGAGCCCACCGTCGAGTTCGAACATGACGACGGCACCCGCGGCGTTTTCTTCATCACCGGGATGCTCCAATCCGATGACGCCTTGCGTCTTGAGCCCGAGGCCATCACGGTAGAACGCGTGTGACCGCTCGAGGTCATCAACTGCCAAGGTGATTACGTGAATGCAGGGATCCAAAGTCTCCCCTCCCTGATGGCCGGACACAATGGCGGCCAAGCACAACGCTGACTTTTCGATGCTCGCCGCGACCGACGACTCCATCGACCCCAATCCCTTTAAGGGCCCTTTAAGGGACAACGCCCGATCCGATGCGTCGCATCGTCCGGCATCTCGAAAAGCGCCAAACGATGCGAACCGAGATCAATCCCGCGGCTAGGCAGAAGTGGAGCTGGGAAAACTCTGCGGACCGGCGCCAGTGCAAATCTGCGCGCGCAACATCAATGACTCTCGACCGACTCCGGACTCCGACTCGAAGACCTCCCGGAGTAGTGCACGAAACCGACGCGCGAGACACATGATCGACGTCACCGGAGCAGAGCGACGCCGTGACGCGGGAGTTTCGAGTACCGCCTCTAGTGGCGCTTAATACGGTGGTCGCGGTAGCCATCGTCTGCAAGCACGTCGGCCATCTCGAGCGCAGGAATCACTGCATTCAAGAACTCCGATATGGGAGCCACGATTGCAGGATCGACGGTTCCACTCACCTTGCCGTCAATCCGAACCTTGAAGTACTCGAACATCGAGGGGAAGAACTCGTTCGAGGCGGTGATAATGCCAAGGTCAAAGAGCGTGCTCTCCCATGCGCGAAGATAGCTGATCGCATCGAGATCCTCGTTCTGGACCCTGTTCAACGCGAGCGCATCGAGCGTGTCGCGATACCTCGCGCGCATCTCGTCGACGTACGCCCGATAGGCGGCCTCCACGCGCGCGGCATGTGCTGGCATCTCCGGTCCGACATCAAGGCCAACGGGGCTGTGGTCTTCCAGGAGCCAATCGGGCAGGTCCGCGAGAAAGCGCCTCTGTTCACGTCGCTGAACCAACAGTTCCTCGGTCAAAAATGGTTTGGAGGTCTCGAGATTCACTGTGCTCTCCTCTCGCTCCCCACCCTCACGGTGGCTACTCCTCATGCTACTGGTGAAGTCCTTCCAAGGAGAAAATGACCGAGAACCGACAACCGCGTGACCAAGTAGGGCATGTCCATACGCGGTGGCGACGGAGATGCCCAAGCGGGTCATCGACGCGTACGCAATCGGCGGGCGCGCCGGTGATCCATGCACGCCAGCGCCGTACGTCGAGTGACGCGCGTCCCCAGAAGCGACTCACCACGGCTGCCAACCGTTCATACGACCACGACCAGACACCCACAGAACCCAGATCGCTGCGTGATCTGCCATCGCGCGGTTACGTCCATCGAGTGCAAACGAAAAGCTGGCGGATGGAGGAGACAATCCCCCATCCGCCAGCTCGGAACGTTCGAACTATTGACGTCCTATCTGCGCTGATGCGTTAACAGGTGCCCTGGATAAAGCAGACGACGTGAGCTCCAAGCTTGTAGGCCGAGAGATACTCCTG
>DAIDIA010000066.1 GCA_027459565.1 Acidimicrobiaceae bacterium
GGTCTTGTTTCCGAGCCGCGGCCTTCATGCACTCGATCGTCCCAAGCGGGACCCGCGCTTTGCCGGAGCGATCGCGCGGGCGTACAACGACTGGATGTTTGATTTCTGTGCTCCCGACACCGAACGCCTCCTCGGTGCGGGAATGATCTCCGTGTTCGATATCGACGATGCGGTGCAAGAGGCCAAGCGGGTCGTCGCTGACCTCGGCTTTCGTGCGGTGTTCATTCGCGCGAACGTGGTGAACGGGCGCAACTGGCATGACGCGTACTATGAGCCACTCTGGGACGCGCTCGAGGAGCTAGGCATCCCCGTCGGATTCCACGAGGCGCTCTCTGGCGGTGTGCGGCGTTCCGCGGAGCACTTCATGCCGAACATCGGCCTTCGCAGGATCTACGGTCAGCCGTTCGAGAACATGACGGCGATGGCGAGCTTTCTCTGTGCCGGGGTGCTCGAGCGCCATCCAGCTCTCAAAGTCGCCTTTCTCGAGGCGAACTGCTCCTGGGCGCCCTGGCTGTTGTGGCGGATGGATGAGCACTACGAGCTCGAGGGGGACGTCTTCATGCCAGAGCTCACCATGGCACCGAGTGAGTACTTTAAGCGGCAGTGCTTCGTGTCGGTCGAACCCGACGAGACTCCGGTCCGGCACATGATCGAGGATTTCGGCGCGGACCAGCTGGTGTTTTCGACCGACTATCCGCACGGGGACTCGCGCTATCCCAACGCAGTGTCGAGTTTCCTCGAACTCCCGCTCGAGCACGAGGCGAAGCAGAAGATCCTCTGGGACAACTGCGCACGGTTCTACGGACTCGACTAGCACCTCTGATCGGCACCACATCGAACGCAATCGACGAAGGAGGATGAATGAGTACTCCGGTAAAGACTGAGAACGCACTCGATGTATTCGTCTCGCAGGCCCGCGAGCTCTTCGCAAGAGAGCCTGATCTCGATCGGCGCTGGGAACTACTTGCGCCGATACTCGCGAAACTGCTCGCGGATCCCGACGTGATCGCCGCCTCGAAGAACTGGCCGGAGTGTGTTCCGCGCGATGGCCGCGCCGAGAATCTCATCTTCTACGAGGACCCGGATTATGGATTCGTCGTCAATGGCCTCACGAAGGACGAGGGACGCATCGCCTGGGAGCGCGCCCAGACGCGCGCGCATCTTCATGACCACGCGCACATCTACACGCTCTATGGCGTGCTCGATGGTCACGAGCGGATCGAGCGCGCCGTGAGGATCGATGATGGATCGCGACCCGATTACGCGGAGATCCGCCGGACCGGCGAGAGTTACGTAAGTCCCGGAGAGATCGATCTGGTGCGGCCCTATGAGATCCATCGCGAGGTGTCCGTCGGCGAACGCGCGGTTGCGGTCATCATCCGCTCGCAAAAGAGTGGGGGATTCATGCAGGGTCGGTACGATCCCGAGAACAACCGGTACTGGGAGGGTCTTGGACCGCGGCAGACCCCGTGCGAGATGCTCCCCGATCAGCCGGGACGCTGAAGCGCGCGTCGCTCGGGTCGCGGTGCTCGAGGACGGGGACGAGCGAGAACGGGACCGGCCTAGAACGAGGCGGTGTCGATGACGAATCGATACCGCACGTCACTCCTGAGCATGCGCTCGTAGGCGGCGTCGATCTCATCGCCGCGGATCACCTCGATCTCGGCACCCAATCCGTGCCCCGCGCAGAAGTCCAGCATCTCCTGGGTCTCGCGGATGCCGCCGATCAGCGATCCGGCGATGCTCCTGCGGCCATCCACCAGCGAGAAGGCCTGCACCGAGAGCGGCTGGGGAGGGGCACCGACATTGACGAGCGTCCCGTCGAGGCGCAACAACGCGAGATAGGCATTGATGTCCATGCTGGCGGACACGGTGTTGATGATCAGATCGAAGTGTCGGCCAAGTAGGTCGAAGGTGCCCGCATCGCCGGTCGCGAAGAAGTGGTCGGCGCCGATTGCGATCGCATCGTCGCGTTTTGCAGTCGTCTGGGACAAGACCGTGACCTCCGCGCCCATCGCGTGTGCGATCTTGACACCCATGTGGCCAAGTCCTCCGAGGCCGACGATCGCGACCTGCTTGCCCGGTCCTGCCTCCCAGTGTCGGAGCGGCGAGTACAGGGTGATCCCTGCACACATCAGCGGAGCGGCGACATCAAGCGCAATCCCCTCGGGTATCGCGAGGACGAATTCCTCGTCGACGACGATGTGAGTGCTGTAGCCGCCCTCGGTGGGACGGCCGTCCCTTCCGATTGCGTTGTAGGTTCCGACGAAGCCGTTGAGACAGTACTGCTCGTGTCCCGCGAGGCAGTTCTCACAGGCGCGGCAGGAGTCGACCATGCAGCCGACGCCGACGCGGTCTCCAACGCGATGGCGCGTGACCGATCCGCCGACCTGCTCGACGGTTCCCGCGATCTCGTGTCCGGGCGTGAGCGGGAAGAGCACATCCCCCCATTCGCCCCACGCGGTGTGGAGGTCGCTGTGACAGATTCCCGCGAACGCGATCTTGATCATGATGTCGTTCGGTCCAAGGTCGCGTCGCTCGATCGTTGTCTTCTGGAATGGGGCTTTCGGTGCGGTCGTGGAGAAGGCGGTTACGGTACGCATTCGAAATATGCTCCTGGGGTCAGCTGCGACGAAGTTGCGGTTGGTCATCGATCCTAACGAGCGCAATCGCCTTCGGGGTCGACCGGGAGCCGTCGTCTCTCAGAGGTCGTCAGGGAGGTGATCCGGAGATCGGACCACGCGTGACGGTCAGCCGCCTGCAATATGGGTGATCACGAGATAGGTCGAGGCGACAACGAGCGCGATGCCACCGCTTCGCCTCAGCCAGATCGTCCGCAACGAACCCGACGCGCGTGACTCCCGATCGTGTTCGTCCCGGCGCACGGCCTCCCTCTCGCGAAACTCGCTTCGGGCTCCCGTGTGTGACCATGCGTGCTCGCCTTCGCTCTCGTCGACGGGCAGAGCGCCAGGCGAGGTGGTGACGTCGTTGGAGACGGCAGATCTCGGATGTAGCGCGGGGCTGGGCGCGAGGTGTTGCGAGGCGTGCTCGACCTCGTCCTCTTGCGCGGTCTCGCGCGTTTCATGTCCGTCAACCTCCTCCCCATTCTCCTCGTCCTCCGCATCTTCCATCTCGAAGAGTTCGAGGGCCCAGGAGATGAGAACCGGAAGTGGCAAGACAATGAAACCGACCGCCTCGAGGAGCTTGTCGTCATGGATCAGATGACTGAGCATCTTGCTCAAGAGCACGCCGGCGACGATGATCAGCGACCAGTTCATCAGGCCGCGTGGCTTCCACTTGGTGATGAACGCGGATTTTGGCAGATGGTCTGCGAACAGCCATGGGATGAGAGGAGCGAAGAAGACTGCCGCTCCGACATATAGCGCCCAGGTCGAGCCCATGTAGACGATGGAGATGAAGAGAAACAGCGCGATCTGGATGATGAGTGAGATTCCGACCTGAAGGTTCTCTGATTCGAGCTCGCCTTGGTGGTGCACCGTGTGCAGGCGGCGTGGATAGTGGTGCACGGCGACGGACTCGATGGCGATCCGAACGGCGACAAAGCCAAGCACGAAGTATCCGATCGTGGTCACTCGCGACGCGATGGGGAGTTCGACCCCCGCGAGGCCCGAGATCGCCCCCACCATCTTCTGTGCCGCCCAGGCGGCGAAGAGCCCGCCGATCACGAGATCCGAGGCTCGCTCCCAG
>DAIDIA010000067.1 GCA_027459565.1 Acidimicrobiaceae bacterium
GCGCCGGTGTAGTCGACGCAGACGTCGATCATGTGAGAACCCTCTTTGATCTGCTCCTTCGCCATCGCGGTGGTCGTGTCGAAGTCGCCGTCGAGCATCGCCTTTCGGAACTTGAGCGAACCGTTCGCGTTCGTGCGCTCCCCGATCGCAAGGAACGAGAGGTCCTGGGCAAAGGGGGTGAAGCTGTACAAAGAGGCAGCTCCTGACTCATGAACCGGCTCGCGGAGCCTGGGTTTGAGATCCCGGCATCGCTCGATGACCCTCGCGAGGTGCGCCGGTGTCGTGCCACAGCACCCGCCGATGACGGAGATCCCGAGCTCGGTGACAAAGTTGTAGAGGTGATCCGCGAGCTGGTCGGGAGTCAGGTCGTAGTGCATCTTGCCATCGACCACCGAGGGAAGCCCAGCGTTCGGCTGGGTGGCGATGGGAATACGCGAGTGCTCGGAGAGATACCGGAGCGGTTCGTACATCTCCTCCGGGCCGGTTGCGCAGTTGAGACCAAGGACATCCGGGCGCATCGCGTCGAGGGCGCAGAGCGCTGCGGCGATCTCGGTGCCGGGCAGCATCCGTCCCGTCAGCTCGATCGTCACCTGCACCTGGAGTGGCACCTGTCGACCGGCGGTCGCCATCGCGCGGCGACTCGCAATCATCGCGGCCTTCGCGCCCAGGAGATCAAAGGCGGTCTCGATGACGAGGAGGTCGACGCCGCCCTCGATCAGTCCGAGTGCCTGGGCCTCGTAGGAGTCGCGCAGGTCGGCGAAGCGGATCTGTCCGAGCGAGGGGGCCTTCGTCGAGGGACCGATCGATCCGGCGACGAAGCGTGGCGCAGTCGGAGTGGAGAAGCTGTCCGCGACCTCGCGCGCGATCTCCGCTGAGCGACGCGCGAGCCCATGGGCGCGCTCCGCGATCCCGTACTCCGCGAGCACGACCGACAGCGAGCCAAAGGAATTGGTCTCGATGACGTCGACACCGACCTCGAGAAAGCTCCGGTGGAGGTCCATGACGAGATCGGGGCGCGTCGCGACGAGAATCTCGTTGCACCCTTCGAACTGGGCACCGCCGAAATCGTCCGGACCGAGTCCGAGCAGCTGGATGTTCGTGCCGAGCGCCCCATCAAAGATCACGACGCGCTCTTTGATGAGATCAAGATAGGAAGACATATCGTTCTAGGCTACCGGCGATCCGGCGGTGCCTCTTGCCCCGCGCGAAAGCTCGATGACCTGTCCGCGTCTGGCGCCCGGTGAGAGCAGGCTCGGCCCGGGGCTGTTGTCCCGGGCCGCTACCCAGGGATCAGATCATGCGCGTTCGGAGACCGGAACGACGCCTCTTTGTTCAGGTCCGACGTAGGAGCTGAGGGGGCGGATCAGCGAGTTGTGCGCGAGCTGTTCCATCACGTGCGCGGTCCAGCCCGTTATCCGGCTGATGACGAAGATCGGCGTGAAGATCGCGGTGTCGAACCCCATCAGGTGATAGGCAGGACCGCTCGGAAAGTCGAGATTGGGATGGATCGCCTTGCGTTCGAACATCGCGCGTTGGAGCCGGTCATAGAGTGCGATCAGATCATCGCTGTCGTGGTGCTTCGCAATCTCCATCAACGCCTCGTGCATCGTCGGAACGCGCGAATCGCCGTGCTTGTAGACACGGTGGCCAAAGCCCATCACGACGCGGCGACTCGCGAACATCTCGTCGAGCCACGCATCGACGCGATCGGCGGTACCGATCTCGTCGAACATGCGCATCACCGCCTCGTTCGCGCCGCCATGAAGCGGGCCCTTGAGTGCTCCGATCGCGCCGACGATCGCGGAGTAGATGTCCGAGAGTGTGGAGATGACCACGCGCGCGGCGAAGGTCGAG
Source organism: Acidimicrobiaceae bacterium (assembly GCA_027459565.1). Lineage (GTDB taxonomy): Bacteria > Actinomycetota > Acidimicrobiia > Acidimicrobiales > Bog-793 > CAIVND01. Next base: position 1,855 of record DAIDIA010000067.1, read on the forward strand.
GCATTGAAACTGTGCTCCGCGTAGAGGATCAGCGAGACGTCGAGCGCGTGGACGGTCTCGGGAGTCGGCGATTCGTCAAAGCACATATTGAGGAAGTTCTCGGCGAAACCGAGGTCGCTGCGCGGTGCGACCGGTGTCTTTCCGTGTCGCCTTCTCTGCTCCGCCGCGACAATTGTCGGGAGCTTCGCCATGAGGTTGATTGACTTGTCGAGATTGGCCGCTGCATCGTTGTCGTCCTCGCGCGGATCAAAGGCACCGAGGCAGCTCACCGCGGTGCGGATCACATCCATCGGATGACACGTGGTCGGGAGATCACCGAGGATCGAGGAGAGCTCTGCGGGCAGTTCGCGGAGCCCCCGCTCCTGGGACTCGAACGCGCGAAGTGCCTGTTCGTCGGGAAGTTCTCCATGCCAGATGAGGTAGGCGACCTCCTCGAACGAGCAGTGTCTCGCAAGCTCCTGCACGGGGTAGCCGCGATAGAGAAGCGAGTTCGTCGCCTCGTTGACCATCGAGATCGCCGTTGTGTCCGCGACGACTCCATCGAGACCGCGTCGGACCGCGTTCGCATCTGTCATCTCATTCGTCTCCTCGTTCGTGAATGGATTGGTCAAACTTCGTGTAGCGCGCATAGTCAAGGAGCTCATAGAGGCGATCCCTGGTCTGCATCTCGCCGACCAAAGAGCTCTGGGTTCCCTCGCGGGCGATGATTTCGAGCGCACGCTCTGTCGCTCCCATCGCGACGCGCAGGAGCGTCACCGGATAGATGACGAGATTGATGCCGACATCGACGAGCGTTGCGGTATCGAGAAGCTCGGACTTTCCAAATTCGGTCATGTTCGCCATGACCGGAACATCAAAGGCCCTGCGGAACCGCTCGAACTCCCCGGCGTCCTTGAGCGCCTCGGGAAAGAGCATGTCCGCGCCCGCGTCCACATATGCCCTCGCGCGTTCGATGGTTGCATCGAGCCCCTCGATCGCCCGCGCGTCGGTGCGTGCGCAGATGACAAAGTCCGCATCGCGGCGCGCGTTCGCCGCCGCGGCGACGCGCCGGACCATCTCCTTTTGCGAGACGATGCTCTTGCCGTCGAGGTGGCCGCAGCGCTTTGGATTGATCTGGTCCTCGATGTGACAGCCCGAGAGCCCCGCATCCTCAAGCATCTCGATGGTGCGTGCGACATTGAGTGGCTCCCCGAATCCCGTGTCCGCGTCGGCGAGGGTAGGAAGCGAGGTGACTCTTGAGATCTCCCTTCCCCGCTCGGTGACCTCGGAGAGCGTCGTGAGGCCGATATCCGGGAGCGCAAGCGAGGCCGACAGCACCGCTCCCGAGAGATAGACGCCCTCGAATCCGGTCTGTTCGATCAAGACGCCCGAGAGCGCGTTGAATGCTCCCGGGAACCGGAGAAGCTCGCCCGACGCGAGGCCCGCGCGAAAGCGTCGTCGCCTTTCCCCTGCTGTTGATGTGTCATGCAGCATCAGAACAGTCCTCCCCTTGGCGTTGTCGATTCGCACCCGCTGACACTGAAGGTGCACTCTGCGAGCTCGCCCGCCGTTGCCTTTGGCAGGTGCTCGACCGCGGCGAGGAAGCGATCCTGTTCGTCGGGCGCGACCTGTGGGCTGGCAAGTCGCCGGAACTTCTCGACGTACTGTGCCCTTCCAAACGGCCGCCGTCCGAGCGGATGGGCATCGGCAACCGCGAGCGAATCCTCGATCACGCTCTGGTCCGCCATGGTGATCACGACATGTCCGCCGAACGCCTTCTCCCTGGGGTCGTCGGTGAGATAGCGCCTCGTCCAGTCGGGATCCTCGGATGTCTCGATCTTGTGCCAGAGCGCAATCGTCGAGGGTCGGTGCGCGCGTGCAGGCGCGTAGGAGAGTTCCTCGTTCCACGTTCCGTCTTCAAGCGCGACGGCGAAGATGTACATGATCGAGTGATCGAGCGTCTCGCGCGACGCATCGGGGTCGAGCTTCTGGGGATCGCCAGCGCCGGTCCCGATCACATGGTGCGTGTGGTGGCTGGTGTAGATCATGACGTGAGCGATCTTCGTCAGGTCGGGAATCTGACGACGGATGCGAAAGGCGAGGTCGATCAGCGCCTGGGCCTGGTACTCCGCGGAGTACTCCTTGGTGTAGGTGTCGAGGATCGCCCGCTTTGGCTCTCCGGGTCCGGGAAGCTCGACCTCGTAACTCGCCGAGGGTCCCGAAAGCAGCTGCGCGATGAATCCGTCCTCGCCCTCGTAGATCGGAGAGGGGGATCGTTCTCCGCGCATCGCGCGGTCGATCGCCTCGACTGCGACTTTCGCCGCGAACGCCGGCGCATACGCCTTCCAGGAGGAGATCTCGCCCTTTCGCGACTGGCGCGTCGCGGTGGTCAGATGCAGCGCCTGTCCGATGGCCTGGAAGATCACCTCTGTCTCGAGACCGAGCAGTGTTCCCAGTCCCGCGGCGATCGACGGGCCGAGGTGCGCGACGTGGTCGATCTTGTGCTCGTGCAGGCTGATCGCACGTGACAGGTCGACCTGGATCTCATAGGCGGTGGCGATCGCGCGGATCACGCGGTCCCCGTCGACACCGACATGCTGGGCGACGGCGAGGATCGCGGGGATGTTGTCGCCGGGGTGCGCGTACTCCCGGGCCAGGAAGGTGTCGTGGAAGTCGAGCTCCCGGACTGCGACGCCGTTGGCCCAAGCGGCCCACTCGGGCGAGACGCGCGTGCCTCTCTGGCAGCCGTAGACCGTGGAGCCCGGCGTGTAGGGATGGCTCAGTGCCTGCGCACGCGCGTGCGAGACGGAGTCATGGGTCAGCGCGGCCGCAGCGACCCCCGCGTTGTCGATGACGCGGTTGAGGACCATCGCGGTGACCTCGTCATCGACATCGACCGGATCCCCTGCGACCTCGGCGATTGCCCAGGCGAGCTGCTGCTCTCGCGCGAGCTGCTCGGATGATCGGTGGGTCCTGATGAAATGACTCCGCATCGGATCAGTGTGCCTTTCGTCATGCCAGACCGATCCCGGTGGTCGAGCGCCGGCGCCTCAACCCTATCGGAGCGGTGCCGATCGCGGCGATGCGATGCCGGTCCCTCGTGGTCGCGGTCATCATCGGGACGTCGCGCGAACCGTTGACGACGGACCCAAGCGGAGGTCGGAGTGCGCCGCAGGCCGATTTCTCGCTCTCAGGATCCGATCGACGTCCTCCTCGCGAACTGCTGGGAGGGATGTGTCGCGCGTGGATCCAGATCTCGGCTTGCGCGCGAGAGCTCGAGTTCTGCCCAGACCGTGCATTCGCGCGCGAGCGCCTCGTCGAAGCTCCAACGCGCCAGCTGGCGCTGTGCCTCCTCTTTCGACTCACCGAGGGAGAGCAGACTGAGGGCGAGCTGTTGGCCGCGCCGCATCATGAGGTCCGTCGTGTCAGACGTCTTGGCCAGGTACGCGTGCTCGCGCTGGAGCGACTCCGGAAGCCTCGCGAGGTGACGGCTGGTGAGGGTGGGAAGGCGGCGGCGCACGCCGATCACCCCCGGCCCCAGGTAGCGCACCATGTCAAAGTCGATCGCG
>DAIDIA010000068.1 GCA_027459565.1 Acidimicrobiaceae bacterium
GGCCTTGGCCTCCTCCGCCTCTTCCTCGGTCGTTGGGTAGAAGACCTCTGCGTCAATACCCTGACATGCTGCTCGCTGGCGCCAACTGGCGTTCATCCGACTTCTCTTTCCTCTTGGCTCTCGACCCGCAAAGATCGCTCATCGTGTGGTTCCAGCCCGATTCGTCTGGATTATGGGCCCGGTTCATTCCGGCACCGCCTCTGCGGACCCGAGTGAATGAAGGGAGCAGCCATTGTGCTATATACAGCGGCTCCTGTAAAGGCCAACGGCGATATTTCTTTGCGGCCTCAGGCCCAGTCGGCGATGAGCGATTGCTTCGTCGCTGGCGAGAGCTGGCATTCATGCTGGTAAGCGGGGTGATTCGTCGCAAGGACGACTGGCTCGGAGGCAAATCGCTGCCGCTCGGAGAGACTCAATCGAAAACGCACATAATGCACCGAAGCGGTGATCTCGTCTCGCGTCAACTGCGAGGCATGATCCGCATCCACCTCGCAGGCGAGCTCGATCCGGTCGGGTCCTTCGCCGATCCGGAGCACGAATGAGCGCTCGATCCCGACGAGCTTGGGGAGCCAATCATGGAGCTGCTCTTGCGAGGTGAGTTCGAGAAAGACCGTCAAGGACAGTTCGCCCGGCTCGGGAATCAGCGGATTGTAGGCGCGAAGCTCCTCTTCGAGCGCCGCGTCACTCATGATCTTCTCGGCACGAGCCATCTCCTGGATCTGGAAGCGCATCGTGGTCCTGTTCTCAAAGACAACAGTGACAACCGGACCAACAGCGAGTCGACGCAACTTCTTGAGTGCAATGACCTCCCTGCGGAAGTCTTCGCGTTCGCGCTCGTACGCGCGTAGATCGCTGATGTCTGCGAGGTTGAGTCTGCCCATCTGCTACTCCCTCGCGATTCCGTAGGCCCGCGCGACCAACGCGAGGGGGTTCTCCGGCTTGAGACCAGTCTCTTGCAAGATCGCTGTATTGGCGAGATGGCAATCTCCGCAGACCACATCTGCCTCCGCCCCGCTGATCGCACGCACGAGCGGACGCGCGACCTTTCGTGCAAGTTCGTAGTTTTCGGTGCGATAACCCCAAGTGCCGTCTATTCCCGAACAACGGTCGATCACCGTCACCGCGGCACCCGTCAGTGCCATGAGATCCCTACCTTTGAATCCGATGTTCTGCGCCTGCAGGTGGCACGCAAGATGGTAAGCGACCTTCTCGACTCGCTCGCCTGGGAACTCGAGATCGAGCGGACGGGCTCCAGACCGATGGCCCTCTATGAGATACTCGGCCGCATCAAAGGTGTGCGCGGCGACGAGATCCGCGTCCGGGCCCGGAGCGTAGATGGGATAGTCCTTCTTGATGATGTAGGCGCAAGTTGGCTGCGCGACGATAACGTCCTTGCCCGCCTGAACCTCCTTGACGAGGGCAGCGACGTTCCTTCGCGCCGACTCCCCGAAATGCTTTATGTCACCGCTGTGCAGCCAGGGAGCACCACAGCACTTTGTTCCCTCGGGAAGTGAGCATTCGATGCCGTTGTGTTCGAATACCCCGACGACATCCTTTCCGATCTGCGGCTCCATATATTCGACAAAACAGGTCGGGAAGATGCTTGCTTTGGCGACGGGTGAGACGATCTCGTTGCGAGTCCGTCTTTTGAACCACGTACTGAATCGAACCCGCGCATAGGGGGGAAGCAATCGGTCGGCATGGATGCCCACCGTTGCCTGCATTACCTTGCGCGCCAGTGATCCGGTTCTTGCCGTGATCGCGTTGACAACCGGTGACGCCGATGTCGAAAGCTTTCCGATCAGGTCTGTCTGGCCGAGGAACTTGTCGGTTGCCTGCGAAACCAGCGACTGTGGCTTTTCGTGCTTAACCGCGTGGGCGCGCATCATCAGCCTCGGAAAATCGAGATTCCACTCATGCGGTGGAACGTAGGGGCACTTCACGAAGCACATCTTGCACTGATAGCACTCCTCGACGACCCTGTCCTGTTCCGCCGTGGTGAGGTCGGCGACGGCTCCGTTGTGCTCGTCGATCAGGTCGAACAGCGTCGGGAAGGAGGGGCAGAGGTTGAAACACAGCCGACACCCATGGCACGCGTCGTAGACGCGCTCGAGCTCGTGCCGGAGGTCTTGTTCATCGAGGTATCTCGGGTTCTTTGGGTCATAGGTTGTCGTCATGATCAGCCCATCCTTCACTCGCCCTTGGGCGGCGGCCAGAGTCCTTTCGAGACGTATGGGCGGGGCCTTCGCCCCGCCCATACGTGCGTTCAAGCAATCAGCTGAGAATCATCCCGTGCTCAGGCACTCAGCGAGGCGACACCCTGCTGGAAGCGACCCGCGTGGCTCTTCTCCGCCCGGGCAAGCGTCTCCATCCACTCGGAGATCTCCTCGAACCCCTCTTCGCGAGCAATTTTCGCGAATCCGGGGTACATCTCGGTGTACTCGTAGGTCTCTCCGGCAACCGCGGATTTCAGGTTTTCTACGGTCGAGCCGACAGGCTCGCCCGTTGCGGGGTCTCCAACCTCGCGGAGAAAGTCGAAGTGCCCAAATGCGTGGCCCGTTTCGCCCTCAGCCACCGAACGGAACAGCGCGGCGACGTCTGGGTAACCCTCAACATCCGCCTTCTGTGCGAACCAGAGGTAGCGACGGTTCGCCTGGCTCTCGCCGGCAAACGCCTCCTTGAGATTCTCTTCTGTTTTGGAGCCCTTCAGAGCTGGCATTTCGCGTCCTTCCTCTCCACTGGTGGAGATTATCTATTTTCCGCCTCTACTTTAGAGTCATTCTAAACTGATGGGACAAGTTTCCACTGCCCGAGGTGGCTTCTCGCAACCCTACCTGAGATACGGAATTACCGACCTCAGTCTCCCTCGACGATCGATCGCTACCCCGGACGACTCAGCGATAGACCTTCCGCTGATGGAGGGCGCCCGGCCCAGAGAGTCGATCGAGAAACAGGAGTCCGTCGAGATGGTCGATCTCATGCTGGATCGCGCGCGCCTCGAATCCCGAACTTTCAATCACGATTCTCGACCCGGAGAGATCAACTCCCTCGACAACAATCTCGACTGCGCGTCCAACGTCTCCGGTCAGATCAGGAACGCTCATGCATCCCTCTCGCTCGAACGCGACGCCACTCGAGGAGGTGATGACGGGATTGAAAACCACAAGTTCTCCGTGATTGACCGTGGTCCGCCTGTGCGAAGAGCAATCGATCACGAACGCCCGCAGATTCACTCCGATCTGCGGCGCGGCGATACCCACACACGCCGGCGAGGCGCGCATGGTATCGACTAGGTCAACGGCCAGAGCGCGGGCCGCGTCATCGATCGCATCCACCTCGGTGCAACGTGTACCCAATTTGAGCCGTGCCACTGTCA
>DAIDIA010000069.1 GCA_027459565.1 Acidimicrobiaceae bacterium
CGTTTGTGCCGGCGAACGTGCCTAAGCGGGAATCCCGCGATAAGAAAGCCGGAGAGATGGCCGAGTGGTCGAAGGCGCACCCCTGCTAAGGGTGTAAGGGTCAAAAGCCCTTCGAGGGTTCGAATCCCTCTCTCTCCGCCAATACCTTCTGTAACTGCCTGAAGCGTCACAGAATTTAATCAAATCAGAACGTTACGCTCCTCGTCACTGGTACACAGAGCTGGTACACAGGGGAGCGCTGATGCGTATTCGAGGCCTTTTACGGCGGGGCAACCGGTTCTATTTCCGCGTTCGGATTCCGGCCGACCTGCGTCATGTCTTTGGGCGGACCCGCGAGTACAAGGTCACCCTCCATACCTCCGATCCAGCCGAGGCTCGCTTGCGGGCAATTGAGGAGGCGTTGCGAGCTGAGCGAGAATTCGACCGGGCTCGCCGCGGGGCGCTAAACCTGATCCCCCGATCCGCAGTGTGGCGCCAAGACCCCGATCGCCTGCAGGTCACTGTGGCGCTGCGGGATCGAACCCTCACGGAACTCTTCTCATTCGATGACGCTTTCATCGATGGATTCTGCTGCTCATACCTCCGGTCGAGCCTGGATGAAGACGCTGACCGCCGCACAAATCCTAACATTGGAGGCTGGATGTATGTCGAGTTCAGCAAAGACCAGAGAAAAGGCGACCTGGAAGAGCTCCGCTCAATGCTCGGCAGCGGCGAACTCGCGCCCATCAGACCGCGACTGGAGTACTTTCTCGGTGAACTGGGCTACAAGCTCGTCGGAGAGCCGGAGGGCTACGGGAAGCTCCTCGTCCGTTTCGCCGAGACTCTGATTCGTGAGCACGAAGTCCTGGACGCACGCGCTAACGGAAAAGCGTACGACACCGAAACAGTCGCACCGCTGGCGAGGTGCCTTGTCAGGCCGGGAGCTTCCCAGAGACCCAATCTCAGGATGGCCGATCTCCTTGAGCACTGGAAAATTGGCAAAAAGCGTCGTGATAAGACAATAGCGGAGTACACGTCTATCGCCCACGAGTTCTCCGTGTTTTTTAGTGAGAAGAGAAAGGTCGCTCGAGTAACCTCACTCGCGAAATCCGACGCCGTGGCATTCCGCGATTCCCTATTCGAGAGCGGGTTGCACTACAAGACGGTTCGCAAAAAAATTGGCGCGCTCAACACGGTCTTCCGCAAGGCGCGCAACGACGCGAAGATCGAAGCAAATCCCTTCGACGGAGTGTCCGTCGCGGGCGCTGAGACGGAGGACAAGCCACGCGAGATCTTTACCCTCGACGATCTTCGTCAGATCTTCTCATCAAGGATCTACACCAAGGGTTACCGCCCGACCGGCTGCGGCGGTGATGCCGTTCTCTGGGTGCCACTGATCGGGCTATTCACCGGAATGCGCATCGAGGAGATCTGTCAGCTGCGGGTCGCTGACCTGGCACGAGATGAGGAGTTCGGCTATTACATCCGAATTGACGACAATGATGGAAAGTGGTTGAAGAATGTCTGGTCTCGGCGCAACGTACCGGTTCATCCTG
>DAIDIA010000070.1 GCA_027459565.1 Acidimicrobiaceae bacterium
TCAGATACCCGGCGGATGACTTTGTAAAAGAGTGCCGATGCGAGCCGTTTAGTGGGGTACTCGCCTGCTCGTGAACGGCGCTGGGCGTAGACGACGTCATAGCCCATGCGCCATTTCTCGACCATCTCTCGGATCAATTCCGGCGGGTCCTGAAGGTCGCAGTCGATGACGACCACCGCATCTCCGCTTGAGGCTTCCATGCCTGCAATCGCCGCCATGTGCTGGCCGAACCTTCGAGACATCCGGATGATCTTCACGCGATGATCTCGACGGTTGAGATCAGCGAGAATCTCCTCGGTCTTATCGGTGCTTGGGTCAATGCTGAAGATGATCTCCCAGCTGAGGTTGCACTGTTCGAGTGTGGCGCGAGTGCGCTCATAGAACGCCTCCACATTGCCTTCCTCGTTGTACGCAGGCGTAACGACGGAGACCATCGGTCCATTGGTGGTCATCAGGTCCTCAGATCTCGCGGATTCGAATTCGAGACGGACAGAGGCCGAGCGTATCTACGCATGACGCAGAGACCGAACTACCTGTTCTCGTAGGTTGCATTCGGGGTGCACAAAAGCATCAACGATGATCCGATGCCAAAGTGCACCTTTTCCTCAAGACGGCAAAAGAGATCGAATATCGTTCGTCCGAGCCCCGGCTTGTCCATCGGGTAAGGGATTCTCCGCCACCTTGAGTAGTACAGAGCCGCCGGAATCCCGAGGAGCGCGATATAGCGCGTCCGGTGAATATTGAAGTACGGCGAAACGACGGCCCTGACGCTTCTCTTGTTGTAGCGCCGGAAGTGTCCAATCTGCTCGTCGTGAATTCCAAAGAGCGCTGAATGTGCCGGAACGCTGAGGACGAGAACGGAGTCTTCCCCGTGTGCCATGATCGACCGGATCTTCCGCATTGCCCCATCGTCGTCCTCAATATGTTCCAGTACGTCATGCATGACGACGACGTCGTATTTTACGGTACTTTCAAAATCGAATATGGATATAGATTCCAGTCTCGACTGCGCGCGCGATTTCTGACGAGCGAGGCTCAACGCCCTCGGGTTCGGTTCGATCCCATCGACCAGATACCCCGCCTGCTCCGCGAGAACGTTGAAATCTCCGGCACCACACCCGATATTGAGAAGGCGCAACTCTCCCTCTCTCGGGTTCTTCCCAAATCTCTCTAGCCAGGTGAGCGTCAGCCGATATTTGAGGAGCGCGTAGGTGTCATTGCTCCGGTTTTCATGATCTCTATCGGTGTAATGCTCATCGATCTTCATCGCTCTGTGACCCTCTTCGCCTCTCGAGATTCATCGCTCACGATTCGGCACTTGGGAACTTGGTGGACGTAACTCCCATCGAGCACGAATGGCGACGGACTCGTCGTGAGAACCGCGCGCGACATGATTCCCTCCATGATAGTTGGCACGGTCACGTGCTTCGAATAACGGCGTTTATCGAAGTGTGAGGAGTGAGGGAGCAGCGTATTAAAGGGGCTTGCGTAGATAAGACCCTACGTCGATGGCGATACAGGCATGACCGGGTGGGCTGAGACACGTCCTCGGGTGCGACGTTCACGTCGGCGTTCGTTCGTCTTCGCCTATCGCGAGGGCGGTTCCACAAGACAGGTCGTGTGATCGCCCGTTTGGGGTAGGTCAATTCCTCCGCCTGAAATTGGGGGTAATTCCGGTGGTCGGGGGGCAAAGGAGTAGGCAGTATCGTTGTGGCGAACAATCCGGCCGGCAAGGGAGCGATGAGTACGGGATGAAAGTTGTCATACTCGCGGGTGGACTTGGCACCCGTCTTT
>DAIDIA010000071.1 GCA_027459565.1 Acidimicrobiaceae bacterium
CGGCGACCTCGCTCATCGGTCGGAGCAACGGCAGGGAGCCATCGGGGAGGCGCACCGTCTCATACGCGATCGCGACATTTCCCGCCGCGAGCAGTGCGTCGAGACACGACCGGGAGGCGGCCAGGTGCAAGTAGGTGAACAGCACCTGGTTCGGTCTGATGCCGAGGAAGGGGTACTCGGCCGCGATCGGCTCTTTGACCTTGACGATGAGTTCGCTCCGTGCCCACACCTCCTCGGCGAGGTCGGCGATCCTCGCTCCTGCGGCGACGTAGCGCTCGTCGGAGATCATCGAGCCCGCGCCGGCTCCGGCCTCGACGAGCACGCTGTGGCCCGAGTGGACGAGTTCGCGCACTCCGGCGGGGGTGATGGCGACCCGGTTCTCGTCGGTCTTGATCTCCCTTGGCACACCAACGAACATCTCGCCCACCTCCGCCAAGAGCCGCATCTCTGAGCCCCGTCACTTTGCACCCTAATGCCTCTTGTGCGAGGGCGCGGTGGCACGCAAACCGCGCCCGGCGGCCCGATTGGCGATCGACGCGGGGCGACCTCCCGGTCCGTTGCGTGGGGTGCGCCGAGCGGATTCTCCCTATCGGAGCGCGGTCGCACTCGCATAGGCTGACCCCTGCTCATTCTCTTCAACAGGAGGACCAATTCCATGTGGAACAGCTTCACCACCGACTCCCACGTCAGCGTTACCGCTGAGATCACCACGTTCACAGGTGGCAACGGCGACGAAATCCACGCGTACGTCGCGCATCCCATCGACGACTATCCCCGCGGCGGGATCGTACTGATCCACCACATGCCCGGCTGGGACGAGTTCTACCAGGAGTTCGCCGAACGGCTCGCGCGCCACGGCTACAACGTCATCTGCCCCGACCTCTACTGCCGCGTCGGGCATGGCACCTCCGACGACGTCACCGCGAAGGTGCGCGCCCAGGGCGGGATCGCCGATGACTCCGTTGTTGCCGACGGTGCGGCTGCGCTGGCGTACCTCAAGGCGCTGCCGACCTCGAACGGGAAGGTCGGCGTGATGGGAACGTGCTCGGGAGGACGACACGCGCTGCTCGTCGCCTCGCTCGTGCCCGGCTTCACCGCGGTGATCGACCTCTGGGGCGGGAATGTCATCCTCCCCGAGGACCAGCTCACCCCGCAGCGCCCGGTTCCGGTGATCAACTACACCGAGCGGCTCGAGATCCCGCTCCTCGGCCTGTTCGGAAACGACGACAAGTCCCCCACCCCCGAGCAGGTCAACCAGCACGAGGCCGAGCTCAAACGACTCAACAAGGACTACGAATTCCACCGGTACGACGGCGCGGGACACGGATTCATGTACTACCAGAACCAGATGTACCGCCAGGAGCAGGCGATGGATGCCCTCGGACGGATCTTTGCCTTCTGGGCAGAGAAGCTCTCGAACTAGTCGCCGCGAGAAGGGGAAGAACGCCGATGTGCACGATGATTGCCTCAACGACCAAGGTCCAGGGAGCGGGAAAGGGAAGTACGGGTTGGTTCCCGATCACCCAGGCGACGGTGGGCTATGACCACGCCTCGCACTGCGTGGACGAGCATGCGATGCTGCTCGACTTCGTCAACTACGACCTCGGCACCGATGCCAGGGTCGCCATCGAGCTCGATCTGGAGTCCGCGCGCGCGCTCGTCGAACAGCTCAACGTCGCGATCGATCTCGCGGAGAGAAGCGGCGTCTGACCAGAGGTCTTCCGGAGTCACCTGACGAGACCGCGCCGGGTCCTCTCAGGGATGGATTGAGCGAAAAATGCAAAAGCGGGGCCCTGGCCACTCTCGAGTGGACGGGGCCCCGCTCTTCGCGATTGCACCTTGAGGGGGCAAGATGGCAATCGCATCCCTGGGGGAGGGAACTCGGGCCGAACGGGGATACCCGTCCGGCGCTTGCCCGCAGTCGCTCGACTGCGAGGTTCGTTGGGTTACTTGGGAATCCCTGCGAGCTTGAGGCTCACCGTGTGCGGCACCGAGGAGGCGTCGACGAAACTCAGGGAGATGGTGTCTCCCGGGTGGAGTCGCTGGACGATCTTGACGAGCGCTGACCAGGTCGGCGTCTTCTGGTTGTTGATCGCGGTGATCACGTCACCCGCGAGCAGCCCCGCCTGGTCGGCAGGGC
>DAIDIA010000072.1 GCA_027459565.1 Acidimicrobiaceae bacterium
GGCTCTTGAGGAGGATCTCGGTGAGGACGAGGAAGAGGACGAGGAGGCGGCGGCCCTCGCGCCAATCTCGACGAGCGTCGGGCCGGTGGTCAAGGCGCCGCTTCGCTCTGCCGGCGTTCTCGAACTCGAGCAGCTTCTTGCGGATCATCTCAACACCCGAGTCAAAGTCACGCTGGGTGGTCGGCACGGCAAGGTGACGATCGATTTCGCAACCATCGAGGATCTTGAGCGGATCTACCGGACGATGTTGGGAACCGAGGGCGCCTGACCGCTTGGCCTTGCGGTGGTGATGGCGCGTGACCCGAGTGGGAGTGTATTCGGGCCGTTGAGGGTATATCTCAAGTGCAACTCCAGCGTTATCCCCAACCTGTGTATGAGGTTGGGGATTGTCTAGCTAAAGTTGAGTTCGACCCAGGCGCCGAGCGACGCGACGATGAATCTCGCCAGCGTCGCGGTCCGCTGCACGATCAGTGTTGGCGACCCGAGCTGGATCTCGATCGCCGGCATGCGCGTCTCGCGGAGGATCGGAAGCGCCATGCCACAGGTGCCGCCGTCCTCGAGTCCGAGTGCGCCGGGGAGCCGGTTCTGCACGATCTCCGCGAGCTGTCGGCTTGTAACGGATTCGTAATGAAATCCTGCGTAGAACGCGGTCGTGCAGTTGGTGCGCTCGGGCGTGATGCGGATGGAGATGAAGCAGTCCACGCCCGCGGTGTTCGCGGCAACCGCCTGGCGCGAGGGGCTGGGATCGTGCAGTTCGAGCGCGCGCGCGCCGGCAAGTCGCAGGCTACGACAGATTGCGACGACCCCCGGGGCAAACCCCCCGGGCTCACCGACCGCGAACTCGCGTCCTGCGAGTGTCCGGTTTCCCGTCTCTCGCATGGAGAGCCGCTCGCGAAGGGGAGAGACGAGGTCCACGCCGCCCTCTGGAGTCTGGACGCGGATGAGGTCGGCAAGGGTGCGCGGGCCACACATCCCGTCGATGGGAAGGCCGGCGTTGCGCTGGAAGTCCTTGAGTGCCTCGGCGGTCTCTCCGCCAAAGATTCCGTCGATGCGCCCCGGATCGAATCCGAGGATGCTGAGACGGCGCTGGAGATCTCCAACGTCATCTCCGCGCAGCATGGGATCGCGCTGGTAGAGGAGTCGGTCGCCGAGCTGGTAACCCGCCTCGACGAGCGCAGACCAGGTACGCCGGTCGCACTGACCCGTCGGTTCGAGTTGCCTGCGCTCTTGGAACTGGCGCAGCGCCTCCTCGGTCGAGGCACCAAACACACCCGGCGAATCCGAGCACGGGAGGTCGACCTCGGCGAGACGAAACTGCAGGTCAAGCACTGCCTCGCTGATTGTCCCGCGCAAGAGCGGTAGTAGGAGATCATTGACCGTCGGTGGGTTGCGCTGCTCCGATGACATCTTGTCGCGACAGTCTCAGGCACCTTTGAGGTTCTAGAGGTGCGCCTCGATGTCAGCGAGGAGCGCGGACTTCGACTTGGCGCCAACGATGCGCATGACCGGCTCGCCGTCTTTGAACAAGATCATCGTGGGAATGCTCATGACCTCAAAACGCTGAGCCGTGCGGATGTTGTCATCCACATTGAGCTTCGCGACGGTGATCGAGCCCGACCGCTCGCTTGCGATTTCGTCGAGAATTGGAGCGACCATCTTGCATGGCCCACACCATTCTGCCCAGAAGTCCACGAGCACCGGCGTACTCGAGGTCTTTACCTGCTCGTCGAAGGTGTTGTCCGTGACGGTGATCGTTGACTGTGACACGCTGTCTCCTTATTTGGCCGCCCGCGAGGTACGCGGCAGTAATACCAACGCCGGAATGGGTGCTGGCATTCCCGAAACGACGAAAAGTCTCCCCTTACCCTAGGAGATCGTCGAACTCATTCCGTTGCACCCTCGAGAAAGTGCTCGACGTCGATGGCCGCCATGCAGCCAGATCCTGCGGCGGTGATCGCCTGACGATAGGTCGAGTCCTGAACGTCGCCGCAGGCGAACACGCCAGGGACATTCGTATTCGTGCCGTCGTGCGTGACGAGGTAACCCGTGTCGGTGAGCTTGAGCTGGTCCTTGAAGAGATCGGTATTGGGCAGGTGGCCGATCGCAACGAAGCAACCGTCGACCAAGAGCTCGGAGGTCTCGCCGGTGACGGTGTCCTTGAGCGCGAGTGCGCGTACCTTCCCCTCGCCGAGCACCTCGGTGACGACGCTGTTCCACCGGAAGCTGATCCGCTCGTTGGCCCGCGCCCTGTCCTGCATGATCTTGGAGGCGCGCAGCTCGTCGCGACGATGGATGACCGTCACCGAGCTCGCAAACTTGGAGAGGAAGATCGCCTCCTCAAGGGCTGAGTCACCGCCGCCGACGACCGCGATCGGCTGGTTCCGGAAGAAGAATCCGTCACAGGTCGCGCAGGTGGAGACACCGTGCCCGAGAAGCTCCGCCTCGCCGGGAACATTGAGCATGAGCGAACGCGCTCCCGTCGCGATGACGAGTGCCCGCGCGCGATAGGTCGGATCCGGAGTCGATGGATCGCCAACCCATACGCCGAACGGCGTCGTCGAGAGTTCGACCCTTGTCGCCTTGACCGTCTCGATCTGCGCGCCAAAGCGCTCTGCTTGGGACCGGAAGTTCGACATCAGTTCGGGACCCATGATCCCGTCGATGAAACCGGGAAAGTTCTCGACCTCGGTCGTGAGCATGAGCTGACCGCCCGGTTGGTCCGAATTCGATGAGGGCTCGCCCTCGAGGACGAGCGGAAGGAGGTCCGCGCGTGCCGTGTAGATGGCGGCCGTGAGACCTGCAGGGCCAGAGCCGATGATGATGACCTCGCGGACCGGTGATTCAGTGGCGGACATCGGAGTCTCCCTTTGCATTTACCCGTCGCAGCAAGAGCAGCCCGACGAGAAGGAAGATGGCGCCAAACAGCAGGTCCGTCGCCCAGACGCGGCCATGGAAGACCGATACATCGAACAGTCGAGTCAGGCCGATGCCGCCCGCGATCAAGATGACCAGGGAGATCGTTGCGACGAAAAAACCGACGGTGAGTGCCCGTACGCCGACGAACAGCGGTCGGATCGTCTTCGCGGCGAGGGAATCGATGAACTGGTGGGCCCAGCTGGTCAGTTGGTCACTCAGACTCTCGATTGGATCCTTTGTGTCGGAGTTCTGGGCCACAGGACGAGGTTAGACAATTCTCGGGCTTGTCGTGACACCTCGGTCGATCGCGGTCGCCGGCCTTTCAAAGGTGACGCCGATCGTGCCGATTCCGGTGTGCGCGCCGATGACCGGTCCCATCGTCGAGATGACGAGCGGCACGCGCGTCTCGATGTCGTCCAAGAGGGCAACGAACTCCATCACGTCCCTCGCGAGCGCGTGGACGACGGCGAGTCTCTCGAGGGGACCCTCGTCGCGCACGCAGTTCGCGAGATACGCGAGTGCCCGACCGCGCGTTCGCTGCTTTGCCAAACCCTCGACCTTCCCGTTGCGGACTTCGACGATGGGTTTGATCGACAAAAGTGAACCGAAGAATGCCTGGGCCGACCCGATGCGTCCTCCGCGCTTGAGATTGTCGAGCGTGTCGAGGGTGCCAAGCGTCGTGATGCGTGAACGCGCGGCGGTGAGGTACGCGGCCAGGGATTCGGCATCCTCGCTGTGTTCCCTCGTGTCGATGGCGTCAAGGACAAGGAGTCCCTGGCCCATCGTCGCGTTCATGGAGTCGACAACGCCGACGGGGAAATCGCACATCGAGGCGCCGACGCATGCCGATTGATAGGTCGCGGACAGCCCCGAGGAGATGGTGACGCAGACGACCTGCTCGCAGCCATTGTCATGCAGTGACTCGAACGCGTCGCGGAATGCGCCGGGTGATGGTGCCGCAGTCGTCGGCAGGTCTTCAGTGCTGCTCGCGAGTCTCCAGAACGCATCACCGTCGAGCGTGCGGAGGAAGTCCGGATCGTTATCTCCGAGGCGGACGTCGAGTGGCACGGAAATGACGTCCTCGCGATCGAAGACGGACGAAGGCAAGTCGCTTGAGCTGTCTGTTACGACTCCGATTCTCAAGGGTCCCTCCCCGTTGGTAGTTCACAATCGGTACGACGGTGCGGCGCTCCGGCGGTCTCGGTCGTCTCCGGCCGCGCTGGCGCGACCGGCGCGCCGCGAAGACTCCCGCGATGCCCGCTCCAAGAACATAGGTTCCAATTCCCGCGGTGACGGCGACCACCAGTCGCAGCCATCCCGAAAGACCAGTCCCCGTGCCGATGACTGCCACGACAAGCGCCACGACAAGCGCCATCAAAAGACTGAGTGCGAGCGCGCGGACCGAGGAACGCACGACCGATCGTCCACCGATCGTGCCGAGCCGTTCTCTGAGGATGTAGACGGCTCCGAGGGCGCTGAGGGTGTACGCGATCGAGTAGGAGAGGGCGAGTCCCTGCGCGCCGAGCCGGTGGTAGAGCGCAATTGCAATGGCGATATTGAGCGCGTTCTCAAACAGATAGAGCGCGAACGTCGTCCTCGAGTCGCGCATCGCCTGGAAGGTCCGCGTGGCGAGAAAGAAGACGCAGAATCCCGGGAGCCCGAGCGCAAACAGGATCAGCACCGCACCGGTGAGTTGGGCGCCGGACGCGCCCAGGTTGCCGTGCTGGAGGACGAGGGTCATGGCCGGCCTCGCCAGAAGGAGATATCCAACCATCGCGGGCAAGATCACCGTCAAAACCTGAGCGGCAGCCTTTCCAAATGTCGCACCGACGAGCGCAGTGTCTTGGTTGGTGTAGGCGCGAGCGATCTGGGGAGTCGAGACCGCGATGATGGAGGTCGCCGCGATCGCGAAGGGGAACTGGAAGAAGGTGAATGCGTAGGTATACACACTGACCGCTCCGAGGTGAGTTGCGAGCGCCATGATGACAAACACGGCGATCTGATTCGCGACCACGAAGGCAAACGTCCATCCCGACATGCTGAGGATCATCAATACGGCCGGATCCCTTGGGTGGAACCGGAAATGGAGTCGGACCCCACAACGTCGGAGGGATGGAACGAGTGCAACGGCCTGGAGACCGACGGCGAGTGTGGTCCCGATGCCGAGCAACATGATGAGCCCCTGGTGCGACGAAGCAGTGGCGGCATCTGCGGTGTGCGCAAGTGCGGCGAAGCTCAACAAGACGATGATTCCGACGACGTTGTTGA
The DNA here is from genome assembly GCA_027459565.1 of Acidimicrobiaceae bacterium. Classification (GTDB taxonomy): domain Bacteria; phylum Actinomycetota; class Acidimicrobiia; order Acidimicrobiales; family Bog-793; genus CAIVND01. The sequence continues at coordinate 5,185 of DAIDIA010000072.1, forward strand.
TCACCGGTACGATGCCGGCCGCGGCGAAACGGTCCTGTGTCGCGAGCACGGCGGTCATCAGGCTGATCGCGCCATAGAAGAGCAGTTGAGGCGCGAAGAACCGCAGCAGCTCGACGGCGACGGCGCGCTCCGCAAGGTTCTTGAGGCCGAAGGTATACAGGTCGATGATGGCGGGTGCGAGGAGAACGAATGCGACCGTTGCGATGACCAGCATCACGCCCGCGACAGTCAACACAGCCGAGATTGAATCCATTGCCTCCGCGCGCGTCGCGCGGGTGAGACGTTCGACGAACACCGGGACGAAGGTCGCCGCAAGGACACCACCGAGCACAAGGTCATGGATCATGTTTGGCGTGTTGTTCGAGAGGTTGAATGCGTCGGCAAGACTCGAGGAGCCGAGTGCGTATGCGATGACGACGAGTCTCAGCAGGCCTGACGCGCGAGAGATGATTGTTCCACCGGCTGACAGTGC
>DAIDIA010000073.1 GCA_027459565.1 Acidimicrobiaceae bacterium
CGCGGCTCTCCGCGGCGTGGCGTCGTAATGAGCGACAGCTGGGCGAGAGCGATGCGCGACGCTGCGAACGAGCCACCTACCCACCAAGGGCCAAGGAAAGACCCGACCCGGGGTGGACCCGATCCGCGGCATACAGCGTCATCGCATTATCGCGGCCCCGTACCTCTTGACGCGCATCGGCCGGGGTGCACATCAGCTGAGATGCGCACCCCGGCGGAGCAGACCGCGTCAGTGCTTCGAAATCGCGATCTTCTTCGGCTCGTGCTCCTCGGACTTGGGAATCGCTACGTGAACCTCAAGGATGCCGTCCTTGTAGTCCGCGCTGATGTCGCTCTCCTTGACACCTCTGGGAAGTGAGATGTCCCGGCTGAACGATCCGTAACGCAGTTCGCGCCGCACGTAACCGCGGTCTTGGGACTTCTCCTCCTCACGCCGCTCTACCTCGATGTGCAACATGTCGTCGATGATCGAGATCTCGACATCCTTCTCCGGGTCGACGCCAGGAACCTCCGCGCGTACGACGAGCGTGTGATCTTCCGTGAACTGCTCCACGCGCATCGGCTCGATGATGTTGTCCGAGAACAGCATCACGGGGCGACGGAGCATGCTGGGCCAGTCGTCGAAGAACCGATCGAAGACGTCAAAGTGGCGGAATGGCGCCTGAGTCTTGGGTGAATCGTGCTTGACAAGTGTCATAGTGCTCACCATCCTTTCCATCCCAGTGTTGCGCGCAAGGTCCGTTCGGACTAGAGGACAAGGTCACTATTTTTGGATTCGGCGCTCTTTGACGCGGTACCTTGGGCTTGAGGACTCGGAAAAATTTCGCTCTCAGCACGGTCTCGCGCGTCGCGCCCGGTGACCTCTGCGCGCGCGCAATCTCGATTCGCGTCGCGCTGGCGGTCACTCCGACGCGGTGTGACACATCAACGACAGGAGTTCGCGGTGACGCGCGCGGACAGCTACCATCAGTCGCACCAGTACGCGCTGTCGTGTTCTTCGCGTCCATCAACAAAGGTCGGGTCAAACGCCGTGAATCTGCCAACTGTCGTCGAGCTGCTCGAGTGTGCCATCGGGGAGCATCGACTGCTTGACCACCCCTTCTATCGCCGGTGGGAGAGTGGCGAGCTCAAACCCGGCGAACTCGCGGGTTACGCCAGCCAGTACCGCCATTTCGAAGAGCACCTTCCAGTCGCCCTCGCGGCAGTGGCGGAGATGCTTCCGGTGGGTCATGCCCGTGACCTCGTTCTCGCCAATCTCTCTGACGAGATCGACGGACCGGTGTCGCACCTCGAACTCTTCGACGGTTTCGCAGCGTCCGTCGGAGCATCCCAGGCGCCGGCGGGGAGGGCGATCACGGCGTTGATCGAGACCTACGACCGGGCGATCTCGGCTGGAGTGGCTGGCGGTCTCTCGGCGATCGCCGCCTACGAGGTCCAGGCGGGTGATGTGGCGATCACCAAGTCGCGCGGGCTTCGCGACCACTACGGCGTCGACGCGCCAGGACGGAGTTTCTGGGATGTGCACGCCGAGCGCGAGGACGACCACGCGCGATGGACCGCCGAGGCACTCTCGGAATCGGACGATCGCGACGCCATCTCTCTGGCTGCGAGGCAGTCCGCGGATGCGTGGTGGTCGTTTCTCGATGAGCGCGAGGAGTTCGCGAGGTCGCTGTAGGAGACGTTGCGCGCCAACCGGCATCTCCGGGCTGGCCCGGCACATCAGGTCCCTGACCGCGATCGCGCGCGACGTGCGATCGTGCGATGATCGATGTCTCGATCAGGCGTTCCCCGTGGCGATCGCGGCGAGCAGTGCCAGATCGGGCAGGGTCGCCCTGCTACGCCAGACGACGTGAAGGTCCGGGCGCACCAGGATCAGCTGGTAGCCCTCATAGACCATCTCGAATGCCGTCGACTGCGCGAGGAATGTCGCAAACGGAGCGCCGTAGCGCGAGAAGGCCTCCGCGAATGCCTCCTCAGAGAAGACTGCGTCGCGCGAATGGACAAGGGTGTAGCAGCGTCCGAGATGATCCTGGATCGGCGTTCCGTCGTCCAGCCAGATGTGGGGAAGCCGGGCGCCGGGCCAGGTTGTCGGCGTGTATTCGAAGCTGTCGGGGTCGGGTCCGCCCTCCTCGTCGATGATGAGTGGCGAGTGGCGGTAGCGATAGCCGAGTTCAATTCCGGGAAGCTCGTTGCTCCATCGCTGCTCGCGTTCGGCAATCTCGACAAGGTGCTCCCGGGTCGCCCTTCCCTCGGGGGTGTCGTCGGCGATGTTCGGTCTCCACGCGTCGCGCCAGGCCCTTCTCCCGACTGCGGCGCGTCGCGATGCCGCGACGTTGCGAACTCCGATCGGCTGGCGTTCGCAATTGTACGAATTGAGTAATCCCGCTCCTCCCCAGCCATTGAGCGTGCCCGCGAGCTTCCAGGCGAGGTCGACGGCATCGCCGGCACCGGTGTTCATTCCCAGCCCGCCGGTGGGGATGACGAGATGGGCAGAGTCGCCCGCGAGGAAGACGCGGTCCGCGTCGTATCGGTCGGCAACCATCAGACGCTGCGTCCATCTTCCGATGTACAGCGTCTTGTACTTGATCGGCATACCGGCGATCTTCTCGAAGAGGATCGGCATCTCCTCGTCGGTTCGAACGGATGCGTGGAGGGAGAAGTGCTTCGTATCATCCTGCACGATCATGAACGCGTGCTGACCATCCGCGATGTGATAGTGCCTGCCCTTGCCGATGGGAATCCGCTCGAAGAGGTCCTCGCAGTAGAAGAGGGCCTGACGCAGCTCGAGCAGGGACTCGCCGCGCAACTCGATGCCGAGCTGCTGGCGAACGGTACTGGCGCCACCGTCGCACCCGGCGAGATAGTCCGCCGAGAGGGTCACGGTATCGGAGCCATCGACGGTCACGGTCGCCACGACCCCCGAGTCATCCTGGGTGAATTCGAGCAGTTCGTGGCCGAAGAGAACCGTGACACCAGCAAGCTCGATGGCGACGTCGCGTAGCAGCGGTTCGAGGGTGTACTGCGAGATCAGCTGGTAGGGCTCGAGCGGAAGAGAGCCGTCGTTGATGGACCGCCCCGCTCTCTTGAGTTCGTTGACCGAGGGATAGGGGTGATGGAGCAATGGCTCGTTGACGACATTCTCGAGGCAGATGAACACATCCATCGGGAGGTCGTTGTCGAGACCTGCGGCGCGGATTCGATCGGCGATCCCGGCCCGCCGGAAGTTCTCCATCGTGCGCGCATTGGAGCGCTCCATCTTCGGAAGCTTTCCAAGCTCAGGACGTCTGTCGATCACGATGCACGAGACGCCCTGTTGACCGAGTTCGATTGCGAGCGTGAGGCCGACCGGTCCTGCGCCGACGATGAGGACCTGGGTATCGTTCATGCGCATCCGTCCGCGGAATACGTGTCATCTGGGCCACAGGTCATCGGGGGTGATGCAGACGGGGCAGTTGCAGCAGTTGTCACGTAGAGCAAGTTACTCGGTATTCGCTCTCCATCGTCTGGGCGCGAGGCGATCGTCGTTCGCGGATGGCGCCCGAGGGGTGCCCGATATCTAGGTGTTGATCGCGCGCGTCGATTCGGGGGTCTTTTGGATCTCGTCCTCGGGCCGGTGGCGCAGGAACATCCAGAGATAGAGAAAGCCGTTGAGGAATTGCAGGCTTGCAGAGACGAGGAAGGGCGCGATCAGCCCCGAGGTCTCGATCAGCCATCCGGCGAAGGGCGACATCGATGCCTGGGTAACCTCTGACGGCAGGTTCGAGATGGCGACCACCGCCCCGCGTTCGTTCGGGTCCGCCATCGCAACGACGTAGGACTGGCGCAGCGCGATTCCGACGCGTTGTCCGACGACGTAGATGATGTAGAAGAGACCCGCGAGCAAGAAGTGATGCGCATAGACCATCGCGAAAAAGAGCGCCGACTGTCCCATGCGGAGCCAGAAGACCGTCCATACACTTCCGTAGCGGCGCGCGACTGCGCCGGCCCCGAGCGACGAGATTCCCGCGACGATGTTGGCGACCGCGAAGAGTCGACCGATCTCGCCGGGACCGACGGCGTACATCTTGAAGAACCAGTAGGAGATGAACGGGGCGTAGATCCCAATCGCGAGACCCGTGACGCCGTTGGAGATGATGAAACGCCGAAGGATCGCGGCAGATCGCACCGGCATGATCTGTCGCCTGATCGGTGGGTGGACCCGCGGCTCCTCGGAGATCCGTGCCACCGCGAGCGCGGCCATCACCGAGAGGAGTGTGGAGATCAAGAAGAACGGTCGGACGACGCCAAGCGCGGAGGATGCGTGGAGGTGCCTTGCCGACATGGAACCGACGATCGCATTTCCCACGACGCTTCCGAGCGAGGAGGCGAAGGTGAGGCGCGCGAACAGCTGGTTCCGTCTCGTCGGCTCGGACATGCCCATTACGTACGCCGCCTCAGCGGGTTGATAGAAGGTGACCGACCCGGCACCGGCACCAAAACCGCGCCCGAATGAACTCAGGGGAATGACGATGAAGAGCACGACCGGGTTCGTCGTGAACGCGAGGATGACTCCCGCCACTGCGACGACGAGTGGGATTCCTACGAGGAAGGGCTTGCGGCCAACGCGGTCCGAGGCAACTCCGACCGCGGTGGAAAGGATCGCCGAAGCGCTGGTGACGGCCAGGAAGAGCATGCCGAGTTTGAACGCGCTGAAGCCGAGTACGGTGAGATAGATCGGGATGATCACTGCCCCAAGGGCCTGGCAGGCGCTGAGAAAACAGCGCGCGAGGAAGATGCCGGACATGTTTTGGTCGAGGGATCGCCGACTCACCAGGGCGTCCAGCACGCGACGAGCCTAATTGGCGCACGAGAGATGAGACAACAACGGAGATGCCGGGGTTCGCGACCCGAGGTGCGCCTCCGTTGTCTTATCGCGTGGAGATCTCCGATGAGCGCACGACCGAGCTGGTGCCACTCGTGACCCAACCGTGCATGCGCGACGCAAACCGCGCGAACGCGCAACCTCAGTCTCAAGGACGCGCTGTCCTTGCCTCCGGAATCGTCTCGAGGGGGCCGCCGGTATCGCGCGCGCTCACCATTCCGTTTGGGACCGGATCGAGGAGCCGAGAACCATCATCGTCTTCGTTCCCGTGATCTTGCCGCTGTTGCGCAGCCGGTCGATGACCCGCTTGAGATCTTGCACATCCTGAACGCGAATCCAGGCGAGCGCGTCGGGGTCGCCCGCGACCGTGAAGAGCGCGCGGATCTCGGGAACATCGGAGGCAATCGACTCGATGTCGTCGACCCTGGTGCTTCCCGCGAAGCGCAGTTCGGCGAAGGCCTCGAGGGGGCGGCCGAGCTTGCCGTCGTCGATCACCGTGGTGTAGCCACGGATGACGCCGTGCGCCTCCAGCCGATCGATCCGCCGCTTTACCGCCGGGGCCGAGAGTCCGACCTGGTCACCGATATCGCCGTAGGTGCGACGGGCGTTCAAACGTAGGAGTTCGAGGATCTCGCGATCGGTTCCGTCCACCGGGCTGAGGTCGATATTGGACACAATGAATGCTCACTTTCCTCCGATTGAAATAGTGAAATCTTGTGATTTATCTCGATATCTTGACAGATTTATTTGTCTGCCGTCATCAAGACCTACATTTTCGACGTGGCGTCCGATACTCCGATTCGTGGTGGACCATCGGCCCGGGAGCTCGCCGTATTGGATCGACTTCAAGAGCGCGTGCTCTGGCTCGCGGTGAGCATGATCCACCACGCGAACAGGGTGCGACGGTCGACCTCCGGGGTGAAGGCCGGCGGCCATCAGTCCTCCTCGGCGTCCATCGTCTCCATCATGACGGCACTGTATTTCCACCATCTCGATGCCGCGGATCGGGTCTCGGTCAAGCCGCATGCCGCGCCGGTGCTCCACGCCATCAACTCCCTCCTCGGTCGTCTCGATCCGGGCTATCTCACCGGACTCCGCGCATTCGGAGGCCTGCAGAGCTATCCGAGTCGGGTGAAAGACCCCGATCCCGTCGATTTCTCGACGGCCTCGGTCGGCATCGGCGCGACAGCCACCATCTGGAGCGCGCTGGCCCACCGATACGTTGAATCGCGTTTCGAAACCCCTCGCGTGGGCCGGCACATCGCCCTGATCGGTGACGCGGAGCTCGACGAGGGAGCGGTCTGGGAGGCACTCGTCGATCCGATGGTCTCGCAGTTGAGCGAGGTGCTCTGGATCGTTGATCTCAATCGCCAGTCGCTGGACCGCGTGGTGCCCGATATCGCCGTGAAGAGACTCGAGGCGATGTTCACCGCGGCAGGTTGGCACACCATCACCGTGAAGTACGGGTCACGGCTTCGCAGGCTGTTCGACCTCGACGGCGGAGAGGCTCTCGAGCGACGCATCGATGAGATGGCCAACGGTGAGTATCAGCATCTGCTGCGCACACCCGCGGGGGAGGTACGCGACCTTCTT
>DAIDIA010000074.1 GCA_027459565.1 Acidimicrobiaceae bacterium
CCGCCTTTTGGCCGCGGATGCCGGTGCCGAAGCCGAGGCGGAGGCGGATAGGGCTCTGCTGTTCGAGGAAAAGGGCGCGGACGCAAACCATTCCGAAGAGGTCGTGCTCCGGATTCGAAAGACGATCAAGGACAGCGAAGACGCCGGGACCCCTTAGTCGCAACGGCGCGACCGGGGTCTAAGACGGCCGCAGATGCGTCGGTTCGCCAGCGCCCGCTGTCGTTGGAGCTGAAGGTGAACGTCCCCTGTCTCTCCATCCAGTGTCGATCTGCGCGATCGCGCGGAGAGGCTCGAGGGACCGGCTGTGGCGAAGCTGTGACTGAGTCCGGAGTTCTCCGTCGTCGTCGACACCGTCGTCTGATGCGGCGGTACCTCTCGTATGGACAAAGTCCTTCGCTGATACCGTTGTAGGACGCATTACGAGAGGATCTTCAACCGTGGCAAACGCATCAGGCAAGAGTTCGGGCGCGCCAAGGCGCCTTGGTCCCCAGCAGCCCCTTCCTTCGAAGTCATCGGCCTCGTCGGGTGCGCAGCGCCGCCAGGCTCGCGCGAAGAAGAGCTCCGGTTCAAAGCGCTTGGGATGGCTCGCTGTCGCGCTCGTCGTCGTTGTGATTGGCGCGCTCATCATCGTCAAGGTGACGTCGGGGAACTCAACCCCGTCATCCGCTGACCCCGCGGGGCGCAACCCCATCATGGCGCCCGCAGCGATGGTGCAGCCGGTGACAGGTGTCCCCGGATCCGTATTTGACGCAATTGGCGTCAATGGCCAGTCCGCGATGTTCGTCGTCACCAAGAACCAGCCGTCGCTGAGCCTCGCCGGCAAGCCGAGGTTCGTCTATGTCGGTGGAGAGTACTGCCCCTACTGTGCTGCGATGCGATGGTCGCTCGTCGCCGCGCTCAGCAGGTTCGGATCCTTCCACAACCTCAAGGAGTCCGCTTCGGGGCCGTCGGATGGAGACATCCCTACCTTCAGCTTTCTCGGTTCAACCTATTCGAGTCCCTATTTCAAGTTCACGCCCTATGAGCAGACGGATCGGCTCGGCGCGCTCTTGATGCCGGTGCCGAGTGACGTGCAGAAGCTCTACACCACCTACGACGGAACCCAGAATGGACCGACGATCTTCAGCGCGGGTGGCGCGGGGATACCGTTCCTTGACATCGCGAACCGCTACGTCGCCGCAGGTGATCCGCCCTATCTTTCCTCGTTCTTTGGCAACAATACGGGACCACTCGTCAACGGCGGGCCGGGTGCGATCGCGATCGCACAGTCGGTCAACAATCCGAATTCGGTGATCGGCAAAGCCATCGGCGCATCGGGCTTCATCGTGGCGGCGAACTACATCTCCGCCGCGCTCTGCAATGTCGATGGACAGGCGCCGAGCGCGGTGTGCACCTCGAAGGGGGTCGTGGCTGCCAAAGGCGTGCTCGCCAAGGTGACCCCGATTGGTTAGCCGACATCGGCAGGGAATCTCTCCCGAGGGAACGGGGATCGGCTGCGGGCCCGAATGAACAGAGGCACCTCCCTGTCTCCCCGCATCTGGGTCACGTTGGTCGCCTCGATCTTCGGGCTCGGAATTTCGATCTATCTCACGCTCGCGCATTACACCAATGCGGTCTCGCTGACCTGTCCGCTCGGATCGAGCGGGGGGGCAATTGACTGCGCGAAGGTCACGACGAGCCCGCAGTCGTATGTCTTTGGCATACCCGTCGCGGTACTCGGGCTTGCCTATTTCCTCGCGATGACCGCGCTCTCGACCCCGAGGGCGTGGCGATCGTCGAACCGACTGATCGCTCCGTTGCGACTCGTCTCCGCCGTGGTCTCGGTCGGCTTCATCTCGTACCTGCTCTACAGCGAGCTCTACACCATCCATTCGATCTGCATCTGGTGTTCGGTCGTGCATGTCATGGCTCTCACGATCTTCATCGCTGTGGTGACCGGATGGGAGGAGGCGACGCTCAACCGTTCGGTGCGGTAGTTGACGGCCTGAGTGTCTGTGGTTATTTACGCCGGCCGGTCGAGCCGGATGGTGTTCGCGTGCGCCGATGCGCCACGGAGCGTCTCGGCAATGTTCGGGTGGCAGGTAAAGAGGATCACCTGGTGCTGCGTCGCCACCGTGGCGATCGCCCGCGCCATCTGCTGGCACCTCGTGGGATCGAAGTTCACGAGCACGTCGTCGAAGATCAGCGGCATCGCGACGGCGCGCTCTGCAAAGGTGGTCGCGTACGCAAGCCGTACGCAGAGGTAGAGCTGCTCGGCGGTCCCCTTCGAGAGGTAGGTGGCGTCAAATACGTGCCCGTCGTCTTGGATGACGCGCAGGCTCCGTCGCTGCTGCTCGTCCTCGTGCGAGACCAGCTTGGAGTAGCGGCCCTCGGTCACCTGCGCAAAGAGGATGCCGGCACGCTCGATGACCGCGGGCTGACGCTCGATCTCGTAGCGATTGAGCGCCTCCTTGAGAAACAGGCCCGACAGGGTGAGTACGGCCCAGCGATGGAAGATCTCCCGGATGTCGATCTCGATGGTCGACACCCGGATCTCGAGCTCGGCGATCGAACTCGAGCTGCTGAGCGCGTCAAGTTCGATCTTGCGTTCGTGTCGCTGGCCGACGATCTGTTCGATCTCTGACCTGATCTCCTCAAGCTCGTGTGAGAGCGTTGCGCGCTCGAGCTCGCGTTCGGCCTCTGATCCACGTTCGAGTTCGGCTCGGAGACGCTCGCCCTCGCCACCGCGATCGATCAGCGAAGCGAGAACCTCGTCGGCGGTTCCGATCTCGGCGACAATCGCCTCGCGCGCGGCGATCTGTTGTTGAGCGAGATCTGCCTCTTTGACTGTCCCCTCGAGAAACCTCGCGAACCCGGTCTGGTCGGGAACGGGACATTGAATCTCGCGACAGAGTGTGCGGAGGTCACCCTCGAAGGCATCGGTCAGGTTCCGGAGCTCCGGGAGTCGCTCGAGTTCATTCTGATAGTTCGCCTCAAGGGCGATGAGGCTGGAGATGGATTCGACGATCTTCACGAGCGCATCGGGATCGACGTGCCTGTCGATTCCAAGTTCTTCACAGTACTTGGCGGACTGTGCTAGCAGTTCGTTCCGGGTCCTCTCGCTTCGCGCGAGCTCCTTGAGCGCCGCATTGAGTTCGTCGACGCACTGCTGTTCGCCAGCGAGCGCCGCCCTGATCTCGCCCACAACCCTGTCGCGTTCCCTGAGTTTCGCCTCGAGTTCGTCGAGCTCCGCGTCCGTGGGGCGTCGTGGCAATCCCAACCTCTCGGCGCGCTCGGCGATGCGGGTGTCGAGCGCGTCGAGCGCGCCATTGCCCGGCGCGTCTCGCTCCTGGGACGAATCGACGCTCTGCCGGTGACTCTGTCGCGCGAGAAGAACGATTCCCGAGAGGGCGACGAGGAACACAACCACGCCAAGGAGTCCGACGGCCACCGAGGCATGCGGCGGTTTCGTGAGATGCGCGCCGCCAGCGGCAAGTCCGAGAAGTGCGACGAGTCCGAGGACGGCCGCGATCATGCGGTCGAGACCGGTCAGCGACCTTGAAGCGGGACGGCGGTCTCTCTGCGCGAGTTGGACCTCGAGGGCGAGCTCGCGCCCCGATGAGAGCATGGATCGCAGCGTCGACAGTTCGCGAAGTGCCGCGGGCGTCTCGTCGAACTCCCGGGGTTCGTGGTCCTTGGTGAGGCCAGAGAGGACGACGCGCTGTCGTTCGAGCGAGTCCTGTGCCTTTCGGAGAATTCCGGACTGCGTGTGGATTTCAAGCTGGGCGCTCTGGTATTTGCGTTCGAGCGCCTCGATCTCGCTCTGCAGGCCAAGGGTGATGTTGCGCGGGCCTCCGTGGTCCGGTCTCATTCCGATCCGGTCGCGCAGCGCCTCAATCGTCGTGCGCTGGGTCGCCAGGCTCCGAGAGAGTCGATCGCACTCAGTGACATCACGTTGAAAACTCTCCGCGCGGATGGCCAGCGCCTCAAGCTGCTGGCGCATCGAGGCGAGCCGGACCTCGCCCGGAGAGGGCTCGGGCACGCGGGCGAGGCTCCGTTCAAGCTCGAGGCGGCGTTGACGGGCGAGGTCCGCGTCCGAAAGGTCGTTGAGCTCCTGTCGGCGACTCTCTTTCTCGCTCAGGCGGGCGAACGTCGATTTCGCGACGCGGTCAAGGCGGTCGATTTCG